>JAITMT010000293.1 GCA_031277235.1 Tannerella sp. | reverse complement strand
CAAAACCGCCAATGCCGTAAAGGTTTTCGTTACGGAAAACGCATTGTAAGTAGTGTTTTCATCCGCCGTTTTTTGATTTGCAATATCCGCAAAACCCGATTGAAAAGTTTCAATGATTTCATCTTCCTTAAAAAAATAATATTGAACGGACGGCGATTTATTGTTTTCGATTTCTTGCGTGAGGATTTGGTTTTCCATTTTTGCTTCGTTTTGCTGTGCAACAACACTCATTGAAATGAATGGGAATGTTAAGAAAGAGATTATTTTTTTCATTTTGCTGCCGTTTTTTTAAATTGATGGCGCAAAGGTAGGAGCAAAATAACCGGCAACTGTTAACATTTGATAAAATCGTATCGCCGGGGTATCGCTGTCCAAAGATTTACCGTCCATGCATTTTTTTTCAGCAACCGAAAACGTGAACTGTTTTTCCGTCCGGTTTTTCTGTTTTTTGATGGATTTTTTCGTCCCAGGATTTTTCCCGGCTACGGTCGAAAACGACCAGCCAGCCTTCCGAACATCCGAGCGTATTCATGTATCGCAGCGTTTGCTCAATGCCTTTTTCTACAGATTGTGCGCCGCGGTTGATTTTGATTTCTATCGGATATTTTTCACCTTTGTAACTTATGCACAAGTCCAGACGGTCTTTTCCCGTTGCCATTTCGCGCTGTACATCGCCGCCGCCGTTGAAAATGCGCTGCAAAAACGCCTGTAAAATCAGGTGAGGCGCCGCCTCCCTGTACTGATAACGCTCCTGCCAGATATCGGAATTTTCACGCCAGAACTGTTGAAAATCCTGTAGCAGCAGGTTCATGTCCACGCGGTCGTTTTTGTAGTATTCGGGCATATCGTAATGCTCAAACCGCTCGTCGCTTTGCAGCGTCATTTGCTGGTTGTAGGTCAATGTACGGATGATTACCTCGCCATAAATCGGATTTCCGGGAACAACCGCCTTGTTGTCCGCGTCCAGCCGGATCAGTCCCAGATCCTTCACATAGTTGAAATCGTCCGACATTCTGTCCAGTTTTCCGCCTTCGCCGAGCATCATCGGTTCGATAACTTTTTGCACCCGCTCTTCCTTTAACTTGTCGAGCAGTTGGTCGATATGCACGTCGCGGCGAAGAATGATGGTCTGAATGGCTTCGGAAACCATTTCGGCGGTAACGGGTATGGAGAAATCCTTTTTGAGTTGCCGTTCCGTGATTTCGCAAGCAATCGCATTCACAAGCCACGGTTGTCCCTGTGTCTGTTCAAAAGCAAGTTCCACGGCGCTTTCTTCAAAAATCTGCCCCGTTTCATCGGTATGCTGTTGATAAAGTTTTTTCACTTCTTCTTCCGTGAAATTGCGAAGCGTCAATGATTCTTTGATAATATTAAACGGGCTTGCCGTACCAAGCGTTTCCCGATTTTCGCGGATTTTTGCCTTGTAGTCGCGGAGATTTCGCATCCCGACCAATGCGATTGACATGGGAAAAGGCGCCATTGAACGGTTTACAAAGCCGTTGCGGAGTTGGCGTAAAAACGACAATAAGGTATCTTCACTTAAACAGTCGGCTTCGTCAAAGAAGATAATCAGAGGCTTGTCGAGCAGTCTGCAATAATTTCTCAAGGCAAAACCAAAGGCATTCATATAATCGTCCCAATTTACATTCTTTCTAAAATCTTCATTATGTGGCATATTATAATTTTCCAGCGCCATTACGAATGAATTTATAATTGCGGGAATACCTTTTTCCGAGTCCGGCGCAACATACACATTTTCCAGCGAGCAGTAAACGGCATAATATTTACCCTCCCTGTTGATTTTCAGCGCAAGATTGATCAGCAGCGTGGTTTTCCCCGTCTGCCGCGCGGCGTGAATGACAAAATACTGTTTCGAGTTGATCAGTTCCGTCAACTCGTCGTGCAAACGCTCGGTTGCGTCAAGCATATAATGTTCGCCCTCTATGCAAGGACCTGCGACGTTAAAATATTTCATAATCCGGTATATTTTTCTGCAAATATAGACAAAATTTTTCATATTTCATGCGGACGGATAAAAAATCAGTTTGCAATAATAGCCGAACCTGTAAAATTCTTTCAAAAACATGTAATATTTTACCAAAACACATTCAACAGCGCCTTGTGAAAGAAAATTACACGTTAAAGATTAAAAAAGGCAAGCCGGTTCGCGAAAAAAGGTCTTAATTTGCGTCAAAATTTTTAAATCTGATTGAATATGAACAAAAAAATCATTTTATTTAATGAGAGTGCATTGCGCAAGGCGATATATCTGTTATGTATCGCGAGTTTCCTTTCGTTTACTGCATTCTCCCAAAAAACGGTAAGCGGAATTGTAACCGATACCGGCGGCGAAGCCATCATCGGGGCTAATGTTGTGGAAAGAGGTACAACAAACGGTACGACGACCGATGTGAGTGGAAATTTCTCCCTGACGGTTTCCGACAACGCCGTGCTGCAAGTGTCGTACATCGGTTATCTTACACAGGAAGTCAGGGTCGGGAATCAAACGGCTTTGCGAATTTCCCTGACGGAAGATTCGCAATCGCTGGAAGAAGTAGTTGTAATCGGTTACGGCACTGTCCGGAAAAAAGATTTGACAGGCGCGATTGCGGTGGTTAATACCGCAGATTTGGCAAAATCCGGCGCAGCCACGATTTCGTCTTCCCTGCAAGGATTGGCGACGGGCGTCAATGTACGCAACAGCGGCGTTGCAGGCGGCGAAGGCAGTATCGAGATTCGCGGTATCGGTAATCTCAGCAACAACAATCCGTTGTGGGTGGTTGACGGTATGATAACGAGCGCAGGGAACGATTTCAACCCCGCCGACGTGGAATCCATCCAGGTATTGAAAGATGCTTCGGCTGCCGCCATTTACGGCTCGCGGGCTGCCAACGGCGTGATTATCATTACCACAAAGAAAGGTAAAAAAGGACCGCTGACCGTGGATGTTTCCGCCCGGGAATCATTTGAATGGTCGCCCCGTTACGATTTGATGAACGCTGCCGATTTTAAGAAATACAATGACATGGCATACCAGGAAGGCATCAAGGACGGCGTATGGAACAGCTCTTTGCAACAGCACCGGGATTTTGACACCGACTGGCAGGACGAAGTGCTGAAAACGGCTCTGGTACAGGATTATAACGTATCGCTGTCCGGCGGTAGCGATTTTGGCAACTATCTTGTTTCGGGCGGCTATTACAACAATGAAGGTATGACCTACGGCAACTCCTTTGACCGTTACAGTTTCCGCGTCAATACGGAGGGTAGAAAAGGCAGATTTTCCTTCGGCGAAACGATGAGTTTCAACCAGACCAAACTCGACCGCACGCAAACGAGTTCATACATTGATATGATACGCATGTTGCCGACAATTCCGGTTTACGACGAGAACAATCTCGGCGGTTACGGCTACGGCTCGGAACAGAATGCCCGTACTTTCGGAACCAATCCGATCGCACGGGAAGATATTGAAGATTCGTGGACGACGATTTACCGCCTCCGCGCTTCCGCATGGGCTGAATTGCGCATCTTCGATTTCCTGAAATACAAATTGAATGCCGGTATTGACTATGTTTGGGACGATTACAGTTATTTCCGCAAGGAAGGAAACTGGACGATGAATCAGGAATATCGCGACCCGACAGGCAACAAACAGCATATCAAGCGCAACAACGAATTGATCGAACACACGCTTGATTTCAACAAGGATTTTGGCGGTCATCACATAGACGGCGTGTTGGGATTGACGTATCAGCACGATTACAACGAAACGCTGGGCGGTCAACGATTGAAATTCCCGTTCCTTGGCGGCGAGTACATCACGGTGCTGAATGCCGGTCAGGAAACGCAAACCAATTACAATGATATTGGCGAATCGGCATTGATTTCCTATCTGGGACGCCTCAATTACAACTATGCCGACAAATATTATCTGACCCTCACCTTCCGTCGCGACGGTACTTCCAAACTGATTAAAGACAATCGCTGGGAAAACTATCCGTCCATTTCGGCGGCTTGGCGCATCAGCGAAGAAAAGTTTTTCAACGTCGGATGGATTAACGACCTGAAACTCCGCGCCAACTACGGTCAGTTGGGAAATGCAGCCATCGGCAACTGGGACTATATCGGCACGATTAATCCAAGCATCGTTACGGTGTTCGGCACGTCTCAGGCGCTCGTAAACGGCGCTACGCAAATCAAACTGAACAACAGCAATATTCGCTGGGAGAAGAACGAACAAACCAATATCGGTATTGACGCTACGTTCCTGAATCAGCGCCTCTCGGTTACGGCGGAGTGGTACAACTCCAAGACCGTGGACGTCCTGACGCCCATGCAGATTTCGATGACCACCGGAAATCAGGGCGGTAATCCCCTTGTAAATGCGGCAAGTATCAACAACAGCGGCTTTGAACTTTCTGCCAACTGGCGGGAACAAAAGAAAGACGTTACCTATTCTATCGGCGTTGGCGTCACGACGCTCAAAAATAAAATTCTGGAACTGGGCTACGGCAAGGAAGAATTTTATACCGGTCAGACGGTTAGCCGCGTCGGATACTCGCTCGGCGAATATTACCTGCTGAAAACCGACGGACTGTTCCGCACGCAAGCCGACATTGACAATTACGTAACTTCCAACGGGACGCCGATAAACATCGAAGGCAAACGTCCGCAACTGGGCGATATACGCTACGTGGACTTTGACGATAACGGCTTTATCAATCCCGACGACCGCCAAATCGTGGGTAATCCGTGGGCTGATTTCGTGCTTTCGCTCAATGCCAATCTGTCGTGGAAAAACTTCGACTTTTACATGATGTGGTACGGTCAGTTCGGCAACGACGTTCTGAACGGCGGAATGCGGCAGGGTCGCCTTTTTGCCGACAATTCCAATTACATCACTTTTGAAAGCGGACACGAGCCTTATCAGGAAAATCCGAACAGCGATTTTCCGCGAATTATTTACAATGATGTACGCAATACGCGCGGCGACATGGATTTCTGGCTCGAAGACGGCTCGTATTTCCGCATGAAAACCATTCAGTTGGGTTACACGTTCAGGGAAAATGTCCTGTCAACGCTGGGCGTCAATTCTTTGCGTGCCTACGTCAGCGGCAATAACCTGCTCACTCTCACAGGCTACAAGGGTCTCGATCCCGATTTCCAAAACGGCGATATTTGGGACAGGGGCACCGATAATATGGCATTCCCGAATCCCCGTTCCGTACAGTTCGGACTGCAAGTTAATTTCTAATTTATTCACCATCAATCATAAAGAAAATGAAAAAAATACATTATATCATCGTTTTTTTAGGGATTTATCTGTTGTCGGCTTGCAGTGAAAGCCTGCTGGACATTGAGAATCCGAACGAGCCGACGGTTACCACGTTTTGGAAAACCGAAGACGACGCGCAAAAAGGCGTCAATGCGGCATACAGCATGTTGTATAAGGAAGGTGGCTGGATGCGCTGGCTCTCATTCCGTTACGACCTCGGAAGCGACGAAGGCTGGAGCACCAGCCCCTGGAACGAACTCGCCGAATGGACGCGCTTCAATTACGTGAATTACGATTTCTGGGAAGGAAACCGCCAGCACTGGGAAGAATTTTATGTCGGCATTTTTCGCGCCAATCAAGTGTTGAAATATGTGCCCGAAATAGAATTTGCCGACCAGAACAGGAAAAACCAAATCATCGGTCAGGCTGAATTTCTGCGGGCGTTGTGGTATTTCCAGATTGTCAATCTCTGGGAAAAAGGCACGCTGATTCTGGAACCGCAGGACGGAAACTACATCCCGTCGGACGCTTCCGAAGCAGAACTTTGGGCGCAGATTGAAACCGATTTGCAAAACGCCATCGGCAAATTGCCCGAAACGTGGGACGCCGCCAACGTGGGACGCGCAACTTACGGCGCAGCGAAAGCCCTGCTGGCAAAAGCCTACATGCAACAGCGAAAATTTGCGGAAGCCAAAACCGAACTGCAATGGCTCATTGACCGGGAAGGCTCGCTCTACGGCTTGGTGGACGAATACATGGACAATTTCACGCATTTCAACGAAAACAACAGGGAAAGCGTTTTTGAAATCCAGTTCGACGACAAAAACAAGGGTGGAACGGGCAACGACGCTTCCATGGCGACCGGTCTCCAGCGGACGCAATTTTTTGCACCGGGCGGAATAGGCTGGCAGGACGGAAAAGCGCGCGGCTGGCTCGTGGGCGAATACAAAAAGGAAAAACGCCTCGACGGAAAAAACGATATCCGGCTGTACCACAACTTGTATTACCGGGAAAGTCCGCAGGATTTCCCCGACGAAGATCCGAAAATTTACGGCAGGGACTGGGACAACGGCGGATGGGGAGATCATCTGTTTATCCGCAAATACTCAACGGGTTACTATCGCAATTTTGAAGATTATTTTGCGCCGAACAATTTCCGCCTGATTCGTTACGCCGATATTTTGCTGCTCTATGCCGAATGTATCGCCGAAACGGGCGGTTCCATTACGGAAGCGGCTCAGTATGTGGATAAAGTTCGCCAGCGTCCGTCCACCAATCTGGCAAAATTGGAAAATAGCGTTTATAGCAATGTACTGACTTCCAGAGAACTATTTCTGAAGCATTTGCAGATGGAACGTTCCTTTGAACTCTGCTTTGAAGGCGTGCGCTGGATGGATATCAAGCGCTGGGGATTGCTGGATTCGCAGGACGGCGTCAATGAACTGATTTCGAGAGACGACGATTTCAGAAATTTCGTCGTCGGAAAACACCGGCGCGCACCCATTCCGCAAGTCGAAGTGGATAACAGCGCCGGACAATTAACGCAAAATCCACAGTATTAATCCGATGAAAAAGTATAATATAGTATTGACAATCAGTATTTTGTTATTGTTTGTCAATTGTATGCCGAAAGATAACAAAAAAGAAGACGCCGAGCCTGCCTCCAAGGAGGGGCTCGTGTCTTTCGGCGACCCGTTCATCATGCTCCACGACGGCACATACTACGCTTACGGCACCTCTTCGCCCGACGGTATTATCGTTTATACTTCCAATGACCTGAAAACGTGGCAGATACCGGAAAACAATCTGGCGTTGAACAAGGCGGACGTATGGGCTGACCGCTGGTTTTGGGCGCCCGAAGTGTATCACGTCAACGGCAAGTTTTACATGTATTACTCTGCCGATGAGCACATTTGCGCGGCGGTTGCCGACAATCCGCTCGGACCGTTCAGGCAGGAAGTGCAAAAGCCGATGATTGACGGCGAAAAATGTATTGACAATTCGCTGTTTGTGGACGACGACGGCAAGGCGTATCTGTATTTCGACCGTTTCAACGACGGACTGAATATCTGGGTCGCCGAACTCGCAGACAATCTCACGGAAATCAAACCCGAAACGATGCAGCCCTGCATTCACGTGTCGCAGGCTTGGGAAGAAGTCTGGCCCCGCGTCAATGAAGGCTCGTTCGTCGTCAAGCACAACGGCACGTATTTTATGACCTATTCCGCGAACAGTTACGAAAGTCCGTTCTACGGCGTCGGTTTTGCCACGGCAACGTCGCCGCAGGGTCCCTGGACGAAATACGAAAACAACCCGATTTATCAGAATGTCGGCGAGTTGGTCGGTATCGGGCACAGCGCAATGTTTACGGACAAGGACGGTAATTTGCGGATTGTGTTCCATTCGCACCGGTCGAAAAGCGAGATTCACCCGCGCACCATGCACATCAGTACCGTATCTTTCGAGGAAAAGGACGATCGGGAAATTATGAAAATTGACCCGGATTACATCACTCCATTGTTAATTACGAATTAAGAATTATGAATCGAATTTTTGGAATTATCATTGCGCTTTCGTTTTGTACAGGCTGTAAATCTAAAAATGAGGAAACAACCCGTTTTGTCCGTCAATCGGCTGAACCGGTTGACGGCATACGCATTGCGTGGGATTACAGTTCGATTCAACAGTTGGCGCCACAAGCGGGAAGAAACCTGGCTTATGCCGGTTATCCCCGCTTGCGGCGACTGGCGGACGGAAGTTTGATGGCGGTTTACGAAGCCGAAGGAAATGCCGAATTTATTCAAAGCAAAGACAACGGGAAAACCTGGTCTGCACCGGCGGTTGTGATGCATCAGGTCGAATATGCAAACTCGAAAGGAAAATCAACGGTTATCCGTATTTTTAATCCGGAGTTGATACAGTTGCAAAACGGCGATTTGGTCTTTGCGTGCGATTATCGCCCCGTCGAAACAGAGATAGCGCCCTATTCCATTGTAATCAAAAGGAGTAAAGACCTTGGAAAAACCTGGCTGAAAGAACAGATACTTTTCAACGCCGAACCCCGTTTCAGGGACGGTTGCTGGGAACCGGCGCTCATTCAGTTGCCCGACGGAGAGTTGCGCGTCTATTTTGCCAACGAAGCTCCGTATATCAATTCCGACGAGCAGCAGATTTCCATGCTCGGTTCGCACGATAACGGGGAAACCTGGGATTCGGAATTTAAAACCGTTTCCTTCAGAGCCAACCGGCGCGACGGAATGCCTGTCCCTCTGTTAGTTGATGATGAAATCATTGTCAGCATCGAAGACAATAACATCAAGGAATTCAAACCTTACATTATCCGGACAAAGTTATCGGACAGCGGCACTCTTCCTGCGCTTGCGGATTCTCCCACCCGCGAATATGCGCTGAAAGAAAAACTGAACGACGATGTTTATGCAGGCGCTCCCTACCTGATTCGGCTTCCGTCGGGAGAAGTGATACTCTCTTACCAGACTACAAGAAACAGGACTTCCGATTGGGAGAAATCAACGATGGAAGTGGCGATCGGAGACAAAAGCGGGCGGAATTTCGACCGTTTGACGCAACCTTTTGACGTCCCCATAGACAGGGAAGCCAAATGGAGTTCACTCGCAGTTTGGGATGAACATACGGTTGCAGCCTTGTCTGCCACCAATTTCAGGACATCTTCCATCGGGGCTTCGATGATTTTGGGTCATGTAATTCCCGAACTGAAAGCGGTTTACGGAACGATTCAAGACGAGTCTTATTTTCCCGTTTTTATCGGACAGAAAGGACTTGCAAATTTAAATGCCACGGTAAAATACGATAATTCCAATTTTTACGTTCTTGTAAAAGTGAACGACAGCCAAATTTATGCCGATCCCCATAATTCTGAACGGATAGATGGAGTGAATCTGTATGTGGACGCCGGGAATTACGGTTTGTCGGTTCCCGATACCGGTTTGTTCAAGATAGAAAGCAATCATCTGGGGCAAACAAAAGTCTATCAGGGATTTGAGGGAAAGTGGGAGGCGATTGATTTGCCGGAAATTCAAGCAAAAGCAACCGTCCGGCAGGCAGAAAATTATTATACCATTGAATTTCAGATTCCTATGGCATCTATTCATAAAAAAGAACAATCACCGGTGAGAATCAATTTGGAATTATTGGAATTTACCGAAAGCGCTGAATACAGGGAATCCATCGCCAATTCCGATCCGAATGCTTCCAATACGTGGGTAAAAGTTGAATTATAAATTAAAAATATGAGATACAAATTATTAATTTTCAAGTATTTAACAATCTCGTGCTGTTGTCTGGGACTTATTTCCTGTCAGCCTAAAAACAGGGAAATAAGTTATCAAAATCCCTTACCGGTAGCGTTCGGCGACCCTTTCGTGCTGAAATCCTCCGACGGAAAATTCTACATGTACGGCACGGGAGGAGTTCGCGACGGATTTCGCGCTTGCGTATCGTCAGACTTGGCGCATTGGGAAGATTTGGGACGTATTTATCAGGGAAATACCGCCGATTCGTGGAATGTCGCCAACTTTTGGGCGCCGGAAGTCTATGAAATAAACGGAAAATATTACATGCTGTTTAGCGCCGACTGGCGGGAAAATCCGACCAATGAACTGGAAAATTTCCGCATTGGCGTATCCGTCGCCGACCAGCCTTCGGGACCTTTCAAGGACTTGATGAACAGACCGATTTTTGACCCGGGTTACCCGATTATTGACGCCAATCTGCTGTTTGAGGACGGGAAAGTTTATCTCTATTACTCGCGATGTTGTTACAAAAATCCGGTTGAAAGCGAGATTGCCGACTGGGCAAAAGCGCAGGGCTGGTACGATGAAATCGAAGAAAGTTGGGTATATGGAGTGGAGTTGAAACCTGATTTTTCGGGAATTATCGGCGAGCCGCAATTGTTGCTTCGCCCGCCGATTGAGATAAATGACCGGCAGGCGGAGTGGGAAAGCCGTTCGGTAACTTCCCGGGAAGTCAATCGTCGCTGGACGGAAGGCTCGTTTATTTTCAAAAATAAGGATACGTATTATATGATGTATTCCGCCAATTTTTTCGGCGGTGAAAATTATGCCGTGGGCTATGCCACCTCCCAATCACCTTTGGGACCTTTTGTAAAAGCCGATAACAATCCGGTACTGCAAAAAAACACCGAAAAAGGCGGAGACGTTACGGGCACAGGACATTGCATGGCGTTTCACGAAGGCGGAAAGATGTATTGCGTCTATCACGGACGCACGAAGGAAACCGGAGAAGAAAGGATGGTATTTATGGATTCGATGGAAGTATTACCGGACGGAGAATTAACAGTTTACGGACCTACTACCGGTCAGAAAAACCAATAAATAACAATATGTTTCCAAAAATAATCGCCACGTGTTGCCTGTTGCTTGCGACCAGTTTTCTTCGCGGACAAAATATTGACAATCCGGTATTGCCGCGCGTTGCCGACGCAGGCGTGATGAAATACAACGGTCGTTATTACATCGGAGGCGTTTTTACGCTCGGCGATTTTTATGTCTCAAAAGATTTGACGCATTGGGAAGGACCGATCCATGCCGTTACGATGGACAACCATTGGGCGACGCCTTACGGTATTGGAAATGAGCAGATTCACGCGAATGATCTGCATTATATCAACGGTGTTTTTCACCTGTACTGGTCGGTCAATCATTGGAGCAAAGAGCGCAACGTGATACATATTTCGCACGCAACAGCCGACAGTCCGCTCGGACCTTACGTCGAACCCGATAAAACGCAATGGTTTGAAAATCGGATAGATGCGCATCTTTTTCAGGACGACGACGGTAAATTCTATTTTTATATGGTCAAGTTTACCGACGGCAACACGATTTGGGTGCGACCCATGAAAGACCCGGCTACGTTCGACGGCGAAGCACAATATATTTTCGCCTCACAACCAAATAGTTGGGAGACGCTCGACAATCGCGTAGCCGAAGGTCCCTGGGTCATCAAATATCGCGACCGCTATTATCTGATGTACAACGCCAATCATACTTCGCCGCGATACGGCAACTATGCGCTGGGCGTGGCGGAAGCCGCTTCGCCGCTCGAATTTAACCATGGCAACAAATATCCGCATCCCGTTGTCAAATCCAACCAGCCGGAGGGCGAAGAAACAGCCGGCGATTTGCTTTTCACACCCGGACAGCCGAATATTCTGCGCGGACCGAACGGCTTCGAGTGGTGGCTGATTTACATGGCAAACAGAAACAAAGAGCCTCGCGGACAATATATTAACCGCATTCATTTTTTCGGAAACAAACTGACGGTGGATGGTATCACGGACAAAAATACCCCGGGCTATCATCCCGTTCCATCGCTGCCGACTTATCAATATTTTTCGGATAATAACCAGACATTACCCGCTGTTAATCAGCCTATTCCAAGTATTCCCGCCGCACATTATTATTTTGAAGCAGGCATTAAAACATCCGGTTCGGCAGATGGAATTATTGCTTGGCAGGCGGATGAAAATAATTGGTTGCGAATCACGCTCGACTCACCGGCAAAAAAATGGCGTTACACGCTGAAAAACAGGGAAAAAGAAGAAACAAAAGCATTTTCCTTACCGTCCGACTTCAAGGCGAATGTGTATCATACCGTTGCCGTTTTCAAAAACCATTCCACATTTAAAGTCTTGATAGACAATATTCCCGCGCCTCAACAGTCCGTCATCGAAACGGATTTCACCGCCAAAGGTTTGCCGGGTATTTATTCGGACAATCAAAATGCTGAATTTGAAGGAATTACCTATACCATCGGCTGGGACGAATACGGCGAAAACATCGCAGGTTGGGAAACAAGCGCAACCGAAAACGGCTTGCGAACAAAAGGCGATTTATTGGACAGTTACGAACTCAGTATGCAGGTAAGCGCTCTGTCAGATAACAGTTTATCAAGTATTTATCCCGTTTATATAGATCGGGAAAATTACTTGCAAACAGATTTCGATTTTGAAAAGCGGCAATTTTCCGTTTCGGGAAAAATAAAAGGGAAAAACATTTATAATCAGCGATTCGAATTGTCCGACTGGCAAGAATATTACGTCAATAACGTGTACAGCGATTTTATGGAAAGACATTTCGTTTTTGACGATTCGATTACGCTCGACGCTGTTTTGTTACCGCAGACGTCGCTTTTGCAAAGCGATTCGATCTTTGTCTTTTATCGAAAAAACGGTGAATTGCAACCGCTTATTCCGCAGGAAAAAACCGAAAGAAAAAATCCTGCCGCTACCGAAATCCGTTTTCCACCGGTGAAAACCAACGAATTAGTCTTCACCAAACAAAACGACCGGGACATTTCCCTGCAAAAAATCAAAGTCCACGAGTTGGTGAAACCGACTTATAATTTGCACGTTGCGAAAGATTCGGAAATTGTCCGTATCTTTGTCGCCGGCAAACCCGTGTGCGAAATCCAAGCCTCTTTCGGGGCTTCTCAAGTGGGTTTACGCACGGATAAAGCAGATTTTATCACCTTATTTCATACTCAAAAATAACGATTATGATGCAAAAAACATTTTTATTCAGCCTGTTGATAGTCAATTCATTGACCATTTCCTGCAAAGAAGCGGGAACCACGCAGGACAACGGGGAAAACACGGAAAATACCGACGGCACGACCTATCACAACCCCGTTTTGGCGGTCAGCACGCCCGACCCGACCGTAATTCGCGTGTCGGACGGCAGTTTTTACCTCTATTGCACGGAGGATATTCGCAATTTGCCGATTTACCATTCCGCCGATTTGGTGCACTGGAACTACGTAGGAACGGCTTTCACCAACGAAACGCGCCCGAATTTCGAGCCGAAAGGCGGTTTGTGGGCGCCCGACATCAATTACATCAACGGAAAATACGTTCTGTACTATTCCATGTCGGTTTGGGGCGGCATCGAGACGTGCGGCGTCGGAGTTGCCGTGTCCGACAGTCCGGCGGGACCGTTCACCGACAAGGGCGCGCTTTTTCGCAGCAACACGATTGACGTAACCAATTCCATTGACCCGTTTTATTTTGAAGACGGCGGCAAAAAATACCTGTTCTGGGGCAGTTTCTGCGGAATTTACGGCATTGAACTATCGGACGACGGACTTGCCCTCAAGGAAGGAGCGGAAAAAGTGCGCATAGCCGGAAAACTCACAAAAACATTTGACAGTCAGGGAACTGAAGGAACCTGCATTTTCAAGCGCGGCAAATATTATTACTGCTTCGGCTCGACGGGAACCTGTTGCGAAGGCGCCAACAGCACGTACCGGGTGGTGGTCGGGCGCTCCGAAAATCTGTTCGGTCCCTATCTCAACAAAAACGGACAATCCATGTTTGACAACCAATACGAGTTGGTTTTGCAGGGAAATTCCAGGTTTGCGGGACCGGGTCATCACGCGGAAATCCTCACCGACGACAACGGCACGGACTGGTTGCTCTATCATACCTACCTGCGCAACGACCCGAAAAAAGGGCGCGTTTTGTGCATGGATAAACTGGTTTGGAAAGACGATTTTCCGGTCGTCGAAGGGCTTGAACCTTCCGCCGAATCGGAAATTCCTGTTTTTTAAGTAAATAATTAATAATCAATATATTAAATAATAAAAAATTATGAAGAAAACAATTATCACAACAGCATTGATGTTATGTGCAACAGGTATTTTTGCACAGTGGAAGCCTGCGGGCGACAATATTAAAACCCAATGGGCGGAAAAGGTTAATCCGCAAAACGTACTGCCCGAATATCCCCGTCCGATTCTTGAAAGATCTGACTGGCAGAACTTAAACGGTCTTTGGGACTATGCCATTTTGCCGATCGGCAAAGCCGAACCGACGAATTTCGACGGAAAAATTCTGGTGCCTTTCGCGATAGAATCTTCGCTCTCGGGCGTTCAGAAAAACGTGGGAAGAGACAACGAATTGTGGTACAAACGTACTTTCACCGTCCCTTCGGCGTGGAAAGGCAAGAACATTCTCCTCCATTTCGGAGCGGTGGACTGGAAAGCCGACATTTTCCTGAATGACGTCAAAATAGGCAGTCACACAGGAGGTTATACGCCGTTTTGTCTGGATTTGACGCCATTTTTGAAGTCTTCGGGCGAGCAAAAATTGGTCGTTCGCGTTTGGGACGGCACGGACTCGGGTTTCCAGCCGCGCGGTAAACAGGTATCAAAACCCGAAGGAATCTGGTACACGGCAGTTACGGGTATTTGGCAAACGGTTTGGTTGGAACCTGTTAACAATCAGCATATTGTATCGGTAAATACCGTACCCGACATTGACAACGGCAGACTGAAAGTCGAAGTCAAATCCGCCAACACGCAGCCGTCCGACATCGTTACGGTCAAAATTCTGGACGGCACGAAAATCGTTGCGGAAGCAAAATCCGTCGCCTGCCAGTCGCTCGAACTGTACATTCCCGACGCGAAACTGTGGTCGCCCGAATCGCCTTTCCTCTACGACATGGAGGTCAGTTTGCTTTCCGGCGGCAAGAAAACGGATAACGTCAAGAGTTACTGCGCCATGCGAAAAATTTCCTATAAAAAAGACGCCGACGGCATTTACCGCATGCAACTCAACAACAAAAGTTATTTCCACTACGGACCGCTCGACCAGGGCTGGTGGCCCGACGGTTTATATACTGCGCCCACCGACGAAGCGCTTGCTTACGACATTCAAAAGACGAAAGACTTCGGTTTCAACATGATACGCAAGCACGTGAAGGTCGAACCTGCACGCTGGTACACGCATTGCGACCGTCTGGGCATCCTCGTCTGGCAGGACATGCCGAGCGGCGACCGTTCTCCGCAATGGCAGAATCGTCGCTATTTCACGGGCGCGGAGATGGTGCGCTCGCCCGAATCGGAAGCGAATTATCGCAAGGAATGGAAGGAGATTATGGATTATTTGCGTCCCAATCCGTCCATCGTCGTTTGGGTACCTTTCAACGAGGCGTGGGGACAGTTCAAAACCGCCGATATCACGCAGTGGACCAAGCAATACGACCCGTCGCGACTCGTCAATTCTGCCAGCGGCGGCAATTTCTATCATGGCGTCGGCGATATTCTCGACCTGCACAATTATCCCGCTCCCGATATGTATCTCTATGATGCAGAAAGAGTTAACGTACTCGGCGAATACGGAGGAATCGGTATGCCCATTCAAGATCATCTTTGGCCATCCGAGCGTAAATGGGGATACGTCGAGTTCAAAAATTCGGACGAGGTAACGGCTGAATACGTGAAATACGCCCTGATACTGAAAGACATGGCAAAACGCGGATTTTCCGCCGCCGTCTATACGCAAACAACCGACGTGGAGGGCGAAGTGAACGGCTTAATCACCTACGACCGCAAAGTTGTCAAACTCAACGAGCAAAAAGTCCGCGAAGTCAATCGGGAAGTTATTTCGGTGGTGAAATAGGAAAAGGAAGGCTTTAAAAACTCTGTCGAGTTATTCGTCCGATTGCGACGGGGAAAAAAGAAGAATCTTGCAGAAAAATTTGTTTTATCTAGGAAAAAATATAATTTTACAATCTGAATCAAAATTAGATCAATATGTTGCGACAGATTATGACTCCTTCTGCAAATAATCATACTGTATGTTACCTGAAACGTATTACGCAAAAAGATGATGGTTACAGTTTTCGCATTGGATGAGAAAGTAGAAAATCCCAAAGAAGTTCTCGCTAAATAGAAAGAAACCCAGGCTTTTTTCAACTCATTCCGGATTGATTTGTCCGGCAAATTTGACAGAGAAGAAGCAAATGAACGATAAATTCTTTCTTGATGCCCGTCCCTGCGGATTTGCAATCCGTGCCGTCCGACACAATCCTGAACTTGAATCAAGTTCAGAGTTTTCAGGATCACCGGCGCAAGCGAAAAAGGATGAAAGATTTTCCACGCTGCATTGTACATTCCCAATTAATCCGTATCTTTGCATTTGCGAAAAATTATTTACACGAAGCATATAAATATGGAAAGGATTGTAAATCTTCAAATTGAAAAATTGCCCGAAGGTGTTTATCTGGCAACGTCAGACAACGTTCAGGGACTTGTTGTTCAAGGGAACAGCATTACGGAAACGATTGAAATGGCAAGAGATGTAGCCAAAAAACTCATCGAAGCGCAGGAGCAGCAAATCGCCAATCTGGCAGTGTTCAGCAATTCTTTTACCTATCCGTTAGTAGTTACAGTGTAGTTTATGGGATGGTTGTTGGGTTTCAAATACAGGGAAATCGTGTTTGTTTTGAAAAAGTTCAGTTTTGAATTTTACAGGCAGGCAGCGGGTAACCATGAGATTTGGTACAACCCTCAAATAAAAAATTTACCACCATTCCCAATCATGCCGGCGATATGCCCGAAGGAACATTAAAAGCGATATTAAAACAGGCGGGTATCCATCCTGATGATTTCTTAATGCAGGGTAAAACAAAGTCTTAACCATTCCACACAAAAACATACAAATCAGCACAACATATTATTTGTGTAATTCGTGTTCTTCCATGTTCTCCTGTTTTTACTCCCCGAATGTCTTCCCTGTAATTATTTTTCAAAAACATTTGCAAGTCTCAAAAATCATACCTACATTTGCAGGGTATTTTTAACCCATATTGATTATTTACCTCTAAAATGGAGAACTATATGAATTACTTCCGGAAAATCCGGCTCAGGCTGAACTGAGCGACCAGAGATGTATTGAGTCTTCCTCCCCTTTGGGGAGGATTGAGGAGGGGCTATTCAGTAATAATTTAATTATGAAGAAGATAATATTTACAATCATAGCAACGCTGCTACTGGCTTACATAGGCTTCACCATCTTTTACTTCGCGCGGCAAAAACGGGCGGACACGGTGTGCAAGGAGGTGGAAATCATCATTGCAGACAGCCTGAAAAAGCATTTTCTGAGCGAGAGCGACATCGTCGCCTACCTGAAAAACCGGAATGTCTATCCGCTGAACAGGGAAACCGGAAAAATAAACACCGACAGCATCGAGAAAGCGCTGATGAAGAACGAAATCATCGAAAAAGCGGAAGTCATTCAAAAAAATTCCGGCAACATAAAGATTGTCGTTTCGCAAAAAATGCCTATCTTGCGCGTTTTTACGGGCGGAGGCAATTATTTTGTGGACAGTTCGGGAAAAACGATGCCCACCGTGCCGGGGCAGGCAATTTACGTGCCTGTGGCAAGCGGAAACATAGAAAAAACGTTCGCCGTTTCGCAGTTATATAAATTTGCACTATTTTTGCAGAATGATGCGTTCTGGAATGACCAGATAGAACAGATTTATGTGCGGAACGAAAACGAGGTGGAAATCATACCTCGCGTGGGCGACCAGACGATCATTTTGGGCAGTTTGGAAAATTTTGAGCAGAAATTGAGGAAATTGCGCCTATTCTACGAACAGGTCATCCCCAGGATGGGCTGGGAGAAGTATAGCGTAATCAATTTAAGATATAAGAATCAGATTGTATGTACAAAAAAACAATAGAGAGATGACGGATAAAATAGTAGCCATAGATTTGGGAACCTCGCACCTGACAGGAATCGTGGGAGAAAAGCAGTCGGACGGAAAATTTTCGATTGTCGCGTATGATACGGAAGACCCGTATTCGAGTATTCGAAGAGGCAATATTTACAACCTTGACGATATGGCAGTCCATATCAAGAAACTGATTTCCAGGCTTGAAAACAAGTTGAGAGGGGGAAGGATAGAGAAAATATACGTGGGCGTGGGCGGGCAGTCGCTGCGCACGATAGAACACGCCGAATCCAAGGATATAGACGGGGTTGTCACGGAAAGCGACGTGAACGTGCTGAAAAACCGCTGCGAGACATATATTCCTGATTTACTGGACGTTCTCGATATTGCGCCTCCCGTGTTTTATCTGGACGGGCGGCGGGAACTGAAACCCGAAGGCGTGGCGTGCAAGCGTCTGGAAGCGCGGTATAAATTAATCGTAGGCAGACCTTCCATACGGAGAGACCTCTTGAACACGATTCGGGAACGCGGTCAAAAGGACGTGGAAATCATCGTTTCGCCCCTGTCGCTGGCTGACGCGATGCTCAGCAAGGAGGAAAAGGAACTCGGCTGCGCGCTCGTGGATTTCGGCGCAGGCGTTACAACGGTTGCGATTTACAAAAACGACGAACTGCTGAACCTGTCCGTTCTTCCGATGGGTAGCAACCTGATAACCAAAGATTTGACAAGTCTGCAAATTACCGAAACCGAAGCCGAAAAACTGAAAAGGGAACACGGCAGCGCCACCGTCTGCAAGGAAGACGACGGCGAAAAAGTGAAAATTGACCGGGATAACGGACCGAAAGAAATCGAATTGAACGACTTGAATGCCATTATTGAAGGTCGAATCATGGAAATCATTGAAAATGTGGTGGCGCGTATCAGGGAAGTCATCGAGCCGAGGTCGCTTGGACAGGGAATTGTATTGGCAGGCTGTGCCGCCGACCTGAAAAACCTGCCCGAACTGCTGAAAGACAAGTACAGAATGGGCGTTCGCTTTTCGGCAATTCGCGGCGGACTGGTGAACGGCGCTGACGATTTAACCGGTAATCCGCTGTATATGACGGCTGTAAGTATCATGTTGAAAGGTACGGAACAATGTGTGAATATGCCGTTTGTGACGCCTGAATCCGACTCCGACCCGGTTTCTGTTACGCCTATAAATACGAGAGATGAAGAAGAAAAAGAAAGACGGAAAAGGGAGAAAGAGGCTGAAAGGATAAGGAAAAAAGAGAAAAGGGCGAATAACTTGAGAAGAATGATTGGAGGACTTTTTGAAGATAATTAACAATAAAATAAAGACAATCAACATGATAGAAGAGAAGACAGACGAATTGATGGATTTTAATTTTCCGACAGATCCGACGAAAATCATCAAGGTGATAGGAGTTGGCGGCGGCGGCGTAAACGCTGTAAATTACATGTACAATTCCGGAATCAAGGGCGTCAATTTTGCCGTGTGCAACACCGATAAGCAACCGTTCATCGGCATGAATGTTCCCGTTAAAGTTACGCTGGGAGACGGATTGGGCGCAGGCGGCGATCCCGAAAAAGCCAAAGAACAGTTTGAAAAAAGCCGGGCGGACGTCGAAAAATTGCTGGACGACGGCACGCAAATGGCTTTCATCGCTTCGGGACTGGGCGGCGGAACCGGCTCGGGCGCAGCGCCTTTGCTGGCTCGGATGGCGAAAGACAAAGGCATTCTGACGGTTGGAATCGTAACCATTCCGTTTCTTTTCGAGCAAGTTCCGAGAATCATCAAAGCCCTCGACGCCGTTGACGAGATGAGTAAAAACGTGGATGCGCTGATTGTCATCAACAACGAAAGACTTAAAAGCTATTATCCTGATTTTGAACTGACTGAAGCCTTCAAGAAACCGGACGAAGTGTTGGCGATGGCGGTGAAAAGCATCGCGGAAATCATCACCCTTCGCGGGATTATCAACCGAGACTTCAACGACGTGAAATCCACGATGAAAAACGGCGGCGTGGCGCTCGTCAGTTACGGTTTCGGAAAAGGCGAAAGCCGTTTGGAAAACGCCATTCGCGAAGCCCTCGAATCGCCGCTGTTGAGCAATAACAATATCTACAATGCCAAAAGAGTGCTGTTTTACATTTCTCTCCGGTCTGATTCACATTTCCTGGTGGAAGAATTGTCCAAACACATAGACGTTTTTATGGGCAGATTCGACCGGCATATTGATGTGATTTGGGGCTATGGCGTGGACGATTCGCTGGCGCCCGACCAGGAAGTGAAATTCACCATCATCGCTACCGGATTCGGCGTTGATGATGTGAAATACGAACCTGTTGACGACGCGGTAGGACAGAAAATGGTAGAAGACAAAATTCAACAGGATGACAGGCGCAACAAGGAAATAGAACGTGTAAAAAAACAATACGATAATTTCGAAGCCGGTAGAAAAGTAACCCGCGTTTCGCAATCCAGCATCATTGTCATGACCGACAGCGAACTCGACGACGACACGCTGATTGCCTTTATGGAAAATAATCCGACGTACAGCCGCGACGCCAAATCCATTGCCGGCGTCCGGAAACCGGCGAAAATAACAGCCAAAAACGAAACTCCGGTTTTAGAAACGGAATCACCTAAAAAACAAACTTTTATAAATTTTTAAAATGATGGAATTAAAAACGTCGCTATACGACAGTCATGTGAAAAACGGAGGTACGATGGTACCTTTTGCAGGCTATCTGCTGCCCGTGCAATATCCCGCGGGAATTATTACCGAACATCTTGCCGTGCGAAACGGGGCGGGGCTGTTCGACGTCTCGCACATGGGAGAAATTCTTTTTGAAGGAGAAGATGCGCTGAAAAATCTGAATCATCTGCTCACCAACGACTTCACGTCCATGGTGGACGGGCAGGTTCGCTACAGCATCATGTGTTACGACACGGGCGGATGCGTGGATGACGTTCTCGTATATCGCTATCATTCAAATAAATATATGGTTGTGGTCAATGCCTCCAACCGGCTGAAAGATGCGGAATGGATGATCGGACATCAGTTCGGGAACGTGAAAATCAGCGACATATCCGATTCGGTGGCGCAAATTGCGATTCAGGGACCCCGTTCCAAAGAAATCATGTTGAAGTTGCTGCCCGAAAGTTCGCTACCCGCCAAATATTATAATTTTATATACAATATTGATATCAAGGGAATTAACGCGATTATTTCACAAACGGGATATACCGGCGAATTTGGCTATGAAATCTACACTTCCAACGCCGACGCGCCGAAACTGTGGGATCTGTTGCTCGAAACGGGTAAGGATGAAGGCTTGATTCCTTGCGGGTTGGGAGCACGCGACACGTTGCGCCTCGAAGCGTCAATGCCCCTTTACGGACACGAAATGGACGAAAATATTACGCCGCTCGAAACCGGTCTGAATTTCGGCGTGAAAATGCAGAAGGACGATTTCATCGGCAAAAAGGCGCTGCTCGAAAAGGGCGAGCCGACCATCGAACGCATCGGACTGAAAGTTACCGGTCGCGGCATCGCACGCGAACATCAGGATATCTACCTGAACGACAGGAAAATAGGACATACGACGTCCGGCACGCATTCGCCCTATCTGAAATATCCGATCGCGATGGCGCTGGTCGAAAAAGGCGTCCTGACCGTCGGCGCAACGGTAGAAATAGACATTCGCGGCAAGCGCGTCGCCGCCGAAGTGGTGCAGATGCCTTTTTATAAGAGGCAGAAGTGAGGGGTGATGGTAAGATTATCAGATTTTTTATTCGTGTAATTTAGAGTATGATTAAAAAAACGAAGAAAAAACAGAATATTTAACAATTTATTTTTAACTTTGCAGCGGAAATTAAAACAAATATCGCCTATGATATAAAAATCGCGCAGTAATGCGCAAAAAAGACATATTAGAAACGGCGTTTAACGCAAAGTTCTTGCATTTGAAACTTCGACAATTTCAGATATAAACTATGAACGAGTAGTTAACGTTCGCGCTTAGTGCGCGGACTTACTTGTATAGTTTATAGGTAGTCGAAGACCTCAAATGCGGACAAGGTAAGTCCGCTTTTTTTAGATCTAATTTTAAAGAAAAAAACAGAGCCAGAACTGTTTAAAACGGGACAAGACACTCGCGAAGTCGATAGAGCGGGAGAAACGTAATAAAAATTTCAATATTAGACTTATAGGTCAAATTCAAGGCTGAAAACTTCTGTAAGTTCGATAAACACTACCTGCGCGGCAAATCGAAGACCTGCCCGGAAATTGTCATTATTTGTACCATTCGGGCGTAGAAATCGAAGGCGTCAAGTTTTGGGGTGTGCCGTATTTCACTTCATACGATTCAAATGGCGACCTGCCGCAACAAATGGCGGAAATCCCGATGGATACGGACGTCCTGATAAGTCACCGACCGTCATTCGGCATATTGGATTTTGATGGCTATAATAATTTCGGCTGTACCGGTTTACTGCAAGCCGTGCTGAAAATCCGTCCGAAATATCATCTGTTTGGACACGTTCATGCCGCGTATGGCATTGAAAAATCACAATACACAACTTTTGTCAACGCCTCGCTCGTGAGAAAAAACAGGATTGCGCATGAACCGTTTTTGTTGGAAATTGATTCTTATCCATGAAAAAGTCAGAAAATTTTGATTTTTTCATAGATAAAACTCAAAAACACAACCTTCAACCAACCAGTTTCAACCCCACGCCCTTGACCGTTACGATTTCGATGGATGTATCCTGTTTCAGATAATCCCGGAGTTTGCTTACGTACACGTCGAGGCTGCGCGCCTTGTAGTCGTCCGTATCCAACCAGATAGTTTGCAGAATATCAACACGTTTCACGACGTTTCCCTTGCTGTCGCACAGCATTTTCAACAGTTGGTTTTCAAAAGTCGTCAGGCTTTGCGTTTCTGCCCCGAATGTTAACAGATTGTTCTTGTAATCAAAGGTATATAAGCCAATCTGAAACACATCCGGATTTTTACTACCGGCGCCGTGGGTCGGATTGTTACTTTCCACGATATTGACCATCCCCTTGATATACCAATCCAGTTTGGCGGCGCTGATGGGCTTGGAAAGGAAATTGTTTACGCCCGCCTTGAAACTCAGTCCCAGCGATTTAAGGTCTTCCATGCCGGTCAGCATGATTACCGGTATCTTATCGTCCGTCTCCCTTATTTTCTTCACCATTTCGACACCGTTCATTTTCGGCATGTCCTTGTCTGTCACGATGATATCGGGCTTGAACTGCCGGTATGCCTCAAGTCCGGCAACACCGTTTTCCGCCGTCATGATCGTGTAATCGCCCGTTATTTCGAGCGTGTCCTTAATGACTTCAAACTCTTCCAGTTTGTCATCTACTATCAACAATTTTATATCTTCCATGCGTTTAGTATTTTATTTTTCCGAAGCAAAGATAAGCATTATTTCCGATACAACTCATATTATTTTACCGGCAATATGACAATAAATTCGCTTCCCTGACCTAACATGCTGATTAATTGAATCTTGCCGCTGTGCGCCAGAACGACTCTCCGCACGTAATTCAGTCCAAGCCCGAATCCCTTGGCGCCGTCCTGACGACCGAAGGCGGCACCCCGCTCGTATTTTTCGAATATTTTTGTCCGATCTTCCTCCGAAATGCCAAAACCGTTGTCTTTAACTTTGATAATCAGATAATTGTCTTTTACGGAACAGTCTATTTGGATGTTTACGCTTTCGTCCGAATATTTGATGGCGTTATCAACCAGATTGGAGACGACGTCCTCAATCAACTGCCTGTCAATGTATGCCGTAAGATGTTCGGGAGAATAGGAACTTTCAATGCTTACCGGCTTTGTTTTCAGGATTTCAAACCTTGCTTTCAGCCCTTCAACCAATGCCCTTATGTCCGTATCCGCACGGTTCAGCATGAGGTTGTCGGCTTCCGACCTGGAGATGGCAAGCATCTGTTCGATTTGCCGCTGTATTTTATAAACGCTTAGAAATGCCAGATTTCCATGTTTTTTCAATAAGTCGGGTCTCGCATTATATTTTTCGCCGTTGATATTTTCAAGCGTTGTCAAGACCTGACTCAGAGGCGTTTTCATGTTATGTGTGAACGCATTGACAAAATCGTTGCGGAAATGGTTCAGTTTCTTTTCGGTCAACAGCCTCCGGGTCAGCAGAAAAGCGATGAAACCTACTGTAAACATCAGGATAAAGGAAAATGAGGAAAGTCCGATCAGCATCGTTTTAATGGCGGTCTGCATCCCGAATTGTGCAACTATCTGCACCTTGTTTCCATTTACAATCGGGATTGAATCGCTGCGAAAAGCGTCCTTGTCGTTCAGTAGCAGCGGATTACCCCGCTGTTCAAAAATTGTTCCGCCGGAATCCATGTAACATATAATATAGGATTCTATTTTATACCTTTGAAATCCCCCGTTCAAAAGGCTGTCCAGGGAGTCAATCCGAAAAGGATAGCCTCTCCGCTCGGTTATCACCTGGAAAACTTCCGTTTTCAACATTTCGGGGCTATTAGTCCTGTCAAAGGTTACCGTATCTTCACTGCTGTAAATAACGAATGTGCTGTCTCCTTCATTTTCAAACTCTTCCTTATGGTCGCCCCGCATTTGGGACATCCTGATTTGAGCCTCATTATCAATACTTTTCATAATAAATTCACTAACCTGCTTCTGCATCCTATCCTTTTGGAAAAGATAAGTGGCTAAGGTCCAGACTGCTTGAGTTCCCATCATTCCGGCTATCAGAATTATAAAAAGTACCCAAATTGCTTTTGCATTGAGGCTTATCTGCATATTCGTCTTTATGTATTATCGGTTCATGTCTAATTTCAGAAATACGGTGCAATATTACGGAAAAAAAATGAAACTGCCGAATTTTTTTACGGAAAAATTTCATGCAAAATATCTATCTGTTTATTTATCAAGCAGTTAAAATATGAAGAAAACGTTAAAACAATGTTAAGAAAACGTTAAGGGAAAAGCCGCGGAAAAAAATGAAAATTTAACGTAAAAATAACAAAAAGATAACTTTTTTTTAACCCGGTCATCCGGAAAACCGCCGTACTTTTGCACCGTGATTGAGAAACAAATTTTTAAATAATTATAAATTTTACAACTATGAACAGAAAAAATTTTTTAAGAGCAGCGTTGATTGTTTTAGTAT
>JAITMT010000202.1 GCA_031277235.1 Tannerella sp. | reverse complement strand
CGGCAAGCCATTTGAAAAACCGGATATCCCGGCAGCCCGCCGCCTGCAAATCATCGCACAAGGCGTCGAAATCCTTGTTGTCTTCGTAGATATACACGTATCCGGTCTCCGCAGGCTTGAAATTTGGCATGTACAGCATGTAATACGCCGCCGCGCCAACAATCGAAGCCGCTACCAGCAACGAAATAAAGATGATGTAAAACAGTTTTCTTTTTCTCATTTTGTTTGAAATTGTCATTTACAAACCACAAAGATAAAACATTTTTTTGTTGTTTTATCAAAAGGGAGATGATTTTTGAGTAAAAAATTCAGGATCAATCCCTGACGGAATTGAAAAGTCATGTTTTGGCGCATTACCCTAAAAAAAATCGAAAAAAAGTTGAACATAAAGAAAAATGTATTACATTTGCAGCGAAATAAATGTTCTACTAGTGTGGATAAATTTGAATAACTTATTAATAATGATTAGTTTATGTGTGATAAAAAAAAGATTTTCATGATATCGGTTATTATAATGGTAACCATATCCTCCAAGGCTCAGGTTGGAATTTTCAACGAAAGCCCGAAAGCGACGCTGGATGTTACAGCATCAAAGACCGACGGCACAACGCCCGAAGGTATCATTACTCCCCGTCTCACAGGAGACCAACTCATGTCGAAGGATGCGCAGTACGGCGCAGACCAGAATGACTGTATCCTTTACATTACGGCGGCGGTAAGTACGCCCTCCCCGAAAACGCAAAACGTAACGCAAAAAGGCTATTATTACTATGATGCCAACGCCTCAAACGGCTCGGGCACAGGACTTTGGCTGCCGGTCGGTTCGGGCGGTATGAAAGCGCAGTTTTACATGCCTTCCATCGTGCTTCCGACCGACCCCGGCTCGTTGCCCGACGTTACCAATTACTCGTATTCGGGTACCACTTTCACGGTGAAACTGTATGACATTTACAAGCAGCAGTATGGATATACGTCTCCTGCAGGCACTTCGGCAAGAAGTTTCTCCACCGCCACGCTCAAAACGTTTGACGCCGACAAACTGGATTACTTCGTTACCTATTACGACAATACGGTCTTCCAGGGCGTTGCCGTAAGTACGGCAGGCATTTTGACCTATCAACTGCGAACGGGCTACACCGTCACGGAGAAAACATTTATGAACATCCTGTTTCAGGAAAAATAAGCATATTTTTGAGTCATGAAAAAGATAATTTCAGTTATGTGCTTTTTTATAGGCGCTTCAATCGGTGTTCATGCACAACAGGACGGAAACGGCATCAACGGCGTTTACACGTTTCTGCACGCGACCGTGTCGGCAGTTGACAATCAGACCGGCGCGCCGGTCTATTCGCAGGAAATTACAGATTCGACGCAGTTGGTTACGGAAGAATTTTTCTTCCCCATCCCCATCGCCGTCTTTCAAACCGTGGAAATCAGCAACGGGCAGATTATATCCTGTACGCTGCTGAACAACGGCAAACAGTATGTCATTGAAGATAACCGGCTGCTGGGCAGCATGAAAGAGGAAGAAAACAATGACGGAGACGGCTTGCCGGCAGATGAGTTTGAGAATGATTATGTACTGAACCCGATGGAGGTTTCCGCTTCCGGCAATCGGATTTTCATCACGGTCGGCGGTTATATTTACGGCAGTTCGGCTTTTCCGACCCAAACTTTGAGAGGCAAATATACGGTGACGATGCAAAAACGGTGAACAGGTTCAAGGTTCAAAGTTCAAGGTTCAAAATTCAAAATTCGATTTCATGAGACGATTTATCATATTTTTCAGTACGGCATTTATGATGCTGGCAAACATCCATGCACAAACTTGTGATTTTACGATCAATACGGTTGTAACTCCTTCTTCCTGTCAGAGCAACGGTATGATTACCGTAACTTTGGGCGGCGACACGACGGGTTTAAGCGACAAGAAATACTCGCTGCAATCTTCCGTGCCGGGCGGTTTTTCCCTCCCTCCCACGTCGAGCAGCGTGCTTACGGGCATTCCTCCCGGAACCTATACGGTAACGGTTACGGCTTTCTGCACCACATTGAACGGCTATACCGACCCGAAAGTGAAGCAAAACGTGGTCGTGGGCGGTAACTACGTCGTTCCCCAACTGTCATTCGTGGCGGCGGGAAGAACAAACACTGCCGCAACGGTCGCGCCGACCTCCCGCAAATCCTACAAAGGATGTTCCACGGGAAAAATCGTGCTGAAACTCACGAACGGCAATCAGACTGCCAATCCGGTTTTCACGATTACTTCCGCTCCGTCGGGCGTTGCCGTGCCGCAAACCGTAAATGTTACACGCTATACAACCGGCTCATTGACTGCCGGTTATACCTATACCCTGGACGGTCTCTACCCCGCAGGCGATTATACCGTGCAGGTTGACGACGGCTGTTATACGGCTGCCATAAGTTTCAATCTGGGGGAATTGACGGATGTTCCCAATCCTAATGGAGAATCCTCAACAACAATGAGTTATTCGGATATTTATCCTTATTTGGACGGTAACAATCCGGGATGTTCGTTGATAAAAGTTGCATTAACGACGCCGGCAACTTCAAATCCCGATTTTTACCAGTATTACCGGGATACGCTGTATGAAGTAGGCGTTGCACCTCTGGGGCAAACACCGGTGAACTGGGTAAACTGGACTTACGGCGTAACACAGCCCGTAATCAATTTGAGTCCCAATCAGATTAGCGACTTTTATTCCACCTCTGCCAATACCATGTCCGTCTATTTCAGGATGAAAGACTGCCCTTCCGTTCAGGAGAGATATGACACCTATATTTACACGCCTTATCTTTCTTCGTATTATTTGGTTAATAACTGTGATAATTATGCTGTTAGACGCTATACTTCCAGTTATTATGGCGTATTTTGTTATCCCGTGGAATATAAAGTGGAAAGGGTTTCCGACGGTACGGTTGTATATTCAGAATCCAACATAACGAATTTTACAGGTCAACTGGACACGCTTATGCTTGAATACGGGGTTCAATACAGATATACGATTACAGACCAGTCGGGTTATCAATTAACGGCTACTTATTCTCAATCATTTACGAATTATACGAGTTCAACATCTTCCGACATAAAGGAATGTGATTATTGGCAAAATTATTATTATAGAAGCACGGCAAATAATTGTTTTCCTGTTTATGTTACTATTAAGAATGGAAATACAGTGGTCGCACTGGATACGATTCGTGCGAGTAGCGATCCGCTTTACAATTCAACAACCAATTTGTATTCTCCCAATCTGGATTATTCCAGTCAAACCTATACTTTTGAATTTACGTATCCGAACAGAATTGTAAACGGGATTCCTTATACCGGCAGTTATTCAAAAACAGTTGCCAGTGGAAGACCTACCAATATAACGCTTTCCATATATAACTATTATTATTATGAGGAATGCAGTATTAATACCGGTTCTCTATATATTACAACAGGAAATTCTTCGTCACAATGGCCCACCGGTACGGTAATTACCATTGAGGGACCCGCTCCGTTTGGAACAAAATCTTACACAATGAATTCTCCTTCCTATTATAACTATATTTACAGTGTCCCTATCCCGCCGGGTAATTATACGATGACGGTTGATTTTGGCTGTGGTACACCTCTTGTTTCAACGGTCAATTTACCGGGTATATATGACGTACAGAATTTTACCTATACAACCGAAAATACCTGTTCGGGAATGAAAGTAACGCCTTCGGGAATGCTGACACATTATGGTACCGCTGCTCCCATCTACTACCGTCTGGTCAGCGGACCTGCCGGTTATGACGCAAGCGTCAAAACTTCGGGCGGCAGTTTCACTTTTTCGCTGCCCGGAACGTATGTGCTGGGAGTTATTGTAGCCAATAGCAGTACGCAATGCGCCTTGAAGACCGATACGATTGTTTACACCGCGCCTCCCATGGAACTTGACCTGAACAAAACAGCCGCCTACGCCTGCGTCGGAAGCAACATCGGCAATATCATCCTTCAGGCAAAAAACGGCGTCACGCCCTATACCTATGAACTCTGGAACAGGAACAACACAACGCAGTTGCTGCCTCCCGTAACTTCTTCCGACCGCGTTACTTTCCAGTATGGTTTTCCCGACAGCACCTATACCGTCCGCGTAACGGACGCCTGCAACAATTCCTTCCCTCAGCAAATTACCATTGCCGATCTGGAAACGGCGAAAATCGTCTTCTCGCAAGCCAATCCCGTCTGCTACGGCGACGATATGCAGATTACCTGCCTCACGCTGGGAGAAACGACATATAACTGGACAGGACCGAACGGCTACACCTCGAAGGAACAGAATCCCGTTATCCACAATGCGGATACGACCGACGCCGGATGGTATTTCGTCTCGGTCAATGCCGAATTTTGCGGCATACCCGTGCGCGACAGCATCTACATGAGCGTCTATCCTCCGATTGACATGAAGGAATACGCGGACGACACGCTGTACGCCGAATTTTGTCCGCGCGAATTGATAGTGCTGGGCAAGGCGGCAACCGGCGGAAGCGGCAATTTCACGTATCAGTGGGCTCACAGTACCAACGGAACAACCTGGGCTTCGATAACAACGGGCGGAACGGTTCCGGTATTTTCAAGTACAAATACTTCCTATATGTTCACTTCGACGGCGGCAAATCCGACATACACCCGGTTCCGCTGCACGATAACCGACGCAAAATGCGGTTCCTTTAACGTATATTACCGCACAAGCGCCAAGCCGTGCATGTTTCCCGTGAATCCGGATTTAATGAATTTGCCGGAAGACAGCCCGTTGCAGCGGCAAAAACTTCCGTAAAGATACCGCACAAGTTTTAGATTACGGTCAAAATTGTAGGAGGTTGCTCAAAAGGGCAGCCTCCTTTTTATGCCTGATATCACGAAAATTCAAATAAAGTCGGCAAATCGGTACCTTTCAGGGAGAAATAATTTCTATTGCCTTTTTTTCGGACATCAACAAAATCCAACTTTTTCAATTCTTTTGTCAATTTGTCCGGTTTCCAGTCCGATTCCAGTTTTTTCAGCATATCGTCGGCAGAAAATTGTCCCTTTTGCAAGATTTCCCTGACTGTATCTGCGAATGAATTGTTTTCCGGTTGCGCCCCGGAAACATCTTCGTTCAGCGTGTCTCCGTTGAAATCTACTGCTACTGCGCCGCTTTGAATCAGGAAGTTATTGTCGTTTTTTTCGGAAACATCCGGTTTTCGCACATAAATGGTTCTTCCTTTTTTCAACCCGTCCATCACGCCCGAATAGGTTCCGCCTTTGGTTTCTTGTCCCTGACGATTTTTGGAAGATTTTGATTCCGCTACATAAATTTCCCTGGCAAGTCCGTAAATAATCGGATTGCGAGCCATAGCCAAATCCTTTCCCCAGCCTGCTTTCGGATGAAAAGTACTCAACACCAGTACATTACCTTCAATAATTTGTTTGTAATAGGTTTTGAAACCCGATTCAAAAGTCGTTATGCCCTGCGGCAGCACGATGATACTCTGCCCTTTACAGGCAATGGCGGAATCCAGCGCCTGTTTATCCACGCCTTTCGCAAAGCCGCTGACGATGACTTTATATTCCTTGCTCGCCTGTCTTGCCACGTTGTCCGTAAAAGCCAAAGCAACGTCCGAAGCGTCTCGAGAGCCGACAATCGCAATGGATTTTTCCTGCATAATCTGCTTGTTTCCTTTGATATACAAAATGGGCGGTGCCGATTTTTTCAGATTTTCCTTCAAAGTTTTTGAATAGTCGGAAGAAATAACAGGGATAACCTCGATGCCGCTGCCTTGCAAGTTTTCTGCCAAAAAAGCATAATTGGCAAGCGAAGATTTCACTTTTTGCAAATCGTTTATCTGCCTGTCATTCAACAGAAAATCATCTTTCAAATTTTCTTCGGACAATCCGAAAAAATCCGTAATGGACATTTTTTTGTCGTGATAAAACTGAATAATCAAATTCATTTTATCTTCGTTTTTCCAACCGTCCCTGTCGGAAAAACTCCAGGCGGGCAATTCGTGTGCCAACGCCATCCAATATGCTGTGTCTGTGTTCATACCAAATCTCCTCCTACTGTTTTTGCAATGACCAGCGGCGCTATTTTTCCGGCGCCCAAACCGGTCAAAAATTTTCCTGCTTCCTTGATTGTTGCGCTGCTGTCGCAAATATCATCGAACAGGAGAATGTTTTTTCCGGCTATTCCGTCGGGATTGGCGCAGGAAAAAGCGTCTCTGACATTGTCCTTTTTACTGATTACGCTTTCAAATATTTTCTGTTCTTGAGTTTCTCTTGTTTTCTGCAAATCATGAGAAATCGGAATTTTCAGAATTTGCGACAATTTTTCGGCAAAGTTTTTCACCAAATCGCCCGACTTCGTTGGCGGTACGTAAAGAATTAAATCAAAAGGCTCATCGCCAAACTTCTTGCGAAATGCCCTTAATGTCAATTTCAACAAAAAATCGGGAAAATCGCCGCCGCCTTCATATTTTGACCGGTGAATGGCGTCGCCCACATTGGAAACTCCGTAATAGGAAGCAGCAACTCCGTTCACAATATTCGACCCGACAGATTCTACCGCCAGTTCGGGAAAATAATTTTCCCTGAAATCCTGCAACCTATCAGTCCATTCGGGAGTAACGATAACCCGGATTTTCTTTTCGCCCGTGTTGTCGCAATTGGTGAAATCATGGTCTGAATTATCGCCCAGATAATCACAGAGAAATTTCATTCTCGAACCTGTTGTCTCCACATATTCAATCATTTTATCGAGGTCTTTCAACTTTGCATCCCTTAATTCCTCGAATGTCTTTGTGCTTAGCGGTTGAGAATCAGGTATAAATTCATACAGTTTATGATTTCCGTACAAAACCTCGCGGATAATGCCCTGTTCCATAAGATCGCTTTTGATGACCCTGAACTGTGTTTGTTTCAGATTGGTTTGGTTGATGATCTGCCTCTCTCCAAACAGTCCCGACCGGATGACGTCCAAAACTTTCCGATATTTTTTTATGGAAGGTTTGCTGCCTTCAATGAATGCTTCCGGCAATTCCCTGTCCTTGTCCAGATTGTAAAACAGAATGATGTACGAAGTTTTCCCGTCCCTGCCCGCGCGTCCGATTTCCTGGTAATAATGAACGGGAGACTGGGGTATTTGCGTATGAATGATGAAACGGATATCGGGTTTGTCAATCCCCATCCCCAGCGCATTGGTCGAAATGATACATTTCCATTTGTTTTGCATCAATCCGTCCTCTATGGCAACCCGGGAATCGGCGTCCAGTCCGGCATTATAGGCTGTGGAAGAAATATGGAGGCTGTTAAACCATTTTGAATAAATTTCGGTATCAACGCGAGTCCCGGTGTAAAGAAGACCTGAACCGCCAAGTTTCTCTGCCACTTTTTCCAGGTTTTTCCCCAGCCAAATCAGTTTTTCATCTTCGGATTTTACCTTGATCACAAACAGTTTGAAGTTATCGCGCATCAAATTTCCGCGAATAACGGTAATTCCATTCCCGATTTGACCGGCAATATCCTGTTCAACCCGTTGGGTGGCGGTGGCGGTCGTGGCAAGCACCGGCAAACCTTTCGGCAATAATTTCACGAGATTGATAATGCGTTTGAAAGCCGGTCGGAAATCATGTCCCCAAACAGAAATACAGTGCGCCTCGTCAACAACCACCATGGATAAATTCATTTGCCGGGTTGCTTCTATCCATTCGCTGTTTTCCTGCCGTTCGGGAGCGATGTAAAGAATTTTTATTTTTCTCTGTTGGGCTTCGTCAATAATTTGGGTATTTTCCTCCGGGGATTGTTCGCTGTTGATACATTTTGCCGCTATGCCAAGCGACTGAAGTTTTTTCACCTGGTCGCGCATCAACGCTATCAGAGGCGAAAATATCACGGTCGTCCCTTCAAAAACAGTTGCGGGAAATTGAAAACAAAGCGATTTTCCGAAACCGGTTTTCTCGATTAGCAAAACCCTTTCGCCGTCAAGAATTTTCTCAATGGTTAGCCACTGCTCATCGTAGAAATGAGGCAGTTGGAAAGTATTTTGTAACCGTATTTCCGCTTCCTGTCTCGTCATCATACTTGCTTCCTGTTTTTCAGACCGCAAAGATACGTTTTTTTCATGTCTTCTGCAGAAAAACAGAAAAAAAATATCAACTCTGCCGAAATAACACTGACCTGTTTCTTTGGCGGAAACGATTGATTGCAAGGGAAAAACCAACCCCCAAAAGCCTGTCCGGCAAAAAGAGAGGCTTTTTTGTGCTTGCAAATCGAAAAAAAGTATTACTTTTGCAGCGTAAAATCAGGAAACGAATAATGGAACATTTAACAGGTTGCTCTTTTTATATCAAAAAAATGGGAGTGACGGGGCTGTGCTTTTAGCAAATGTTTCCGTGCGAACATCCCGTTTTATGTAGAAATCAGCGACTTTGGAATTAAGAAAAAAACGAACGAATGTCTGAAATCAAAATCGGGCGAAAAGATGTGGTGTGGAATTATGTCGCAACTTTCCTGAAAATCGGGGTAGGCGTCATATTGTTGCCTTTCATTCTGCGTGTTTTCCCGCAGGAAACAGTCGCTGTATGGAATATATTTATTGCAATAATAGCCCTGTCCTCTTTGTTTGATTTCGGCTTCAATCCTTCATTTGCACGAAATATATCATACGTTATCAGCGGTGTCAAGGAACTGAAAACTATCGGCTTTCAGACCATTGACAATAAAGATGCCGAAATAGATTATGGTCTTCTGAAAGGGCTGATTGACACCATGCGATGGTTCTATGCCCGTATGGCACTCGTACTTTTCAGTGTTTTGGTCATAGCCGGTACAATGTATATACACAATGTCTTGAAAACCTATTCAGGAGATGTCAATGAAGTATATATTGCGTGGATTATTTTGATCATCGTCAATTCCTATTCTTTCTATACGATGTATTACGATTCCCTGCTGCAAGGGATGGGATTGATTAAAGTTTCAAAACAAATAGAAATCACCGGACAGGCAATATATTTGACAATAGCCGCAAGTCTTATTTTATTGCATTTCAATCTGATTGCCATAGTCAGCGCACAGGCGTTTTCCATAATAATCCGTCGAATATTATCACACAAAACAATATATACTGCGGATTTCAAAGCAAAACTGCAAACAGTATCGGTACAGCCCATTCGTCAATATATCAAACCGATTTTGCCGAATGCGGTAAAACTGGGATTAACCTCTTTAGGAAGTTTTTTCCTTACAAAATCTTCCCTGATGATAGGAGCGCTTTATCTATCGCTTGACAACATTGCTTCTTATGGCATCACAACTCAAATAGTCGGAATCATATCCGGAATAGGATTTATATCCGTTAATACCTATTTACCCAAAGTTTCACAACACAGAGTATATAACGATATAATTCCCATAAAAAGAATTTATATAAAAAGCAGTATAATTCTTGTCATTACTTACATGTTTTTAGGATTTTTAGTAGTCTTTTCGGGAAATTCCATCCTGAATTCCTTACATAGCACCACAAAACTTTTACCGGAAAGTTATATTTTGTTGATATTATTAATTTCATTATTGGAAACATATCACAGTGCGGCAGGGAATTTTCTCTTAACTAAAAATGAAGTGCCATTTTTCAAAGCATCAATTATTTCGGGTTTATGCACTTTTGGAGGTGTATTTTTGTTACTTCATTATACAACATTGGGATTAACGGCGTTAGTCATTGTTCCTCTATTGGTAGACGTCTCCTATCAATCTTGGAAATGGCCCTGGGAAGTCATTAAAGATCTAAAACCTTCAAAAAATGAATTGTAGGGTTTGCAATACACTGATCAAAAACAAATAAAGTTAAAGAAATATTGTTTAGGTTTCGTGAAGAATTTTTATACTGTCAATACCCTCTATGTGCGGTTGCTTGCAGATAGAATGCAATTCAAGATGGCGGTCAAGCCTGTTTTATTCTAAAAAGACAATAAATTGGACGTTTCAATCATAATCGTAAACTATAATACAAGAGAGATTACATCTCAATGTATAGAAAGTATCTATGAACAAACTGATAATATTACTTTTGAAGTTATCCTGATAGACAATAATTCTACTGATGGCAGTGTTGAATTCTTCAGCAATGACAAAAGAATCAAACTGATACAAAATAGAGAAAATTCAGGTTTTGGACATGCCAATAACATAGGGATAAAAAAAGCATCGGGAAAATATATTTTCTGTTTAAATTCAGATACATTCTTGCTAAACAATGCAATAAAAATGTTGTATGATTTTGCGGAATCATACGGAAAAAATGCGGTATTTGGAACTTGGCTACTTGATAATCAGGAGAAAATCATTCATTCGTACGGTAAATTTCCATCCATAAAAACAGAATTGTATAATGCGTTAAGAGTGTATGGACAGAGAATTCCTTATTTGTCAAAATATTGTATAGAATATACGGAAATATTCTCGGAAGAACCAAAACTTGTAGATTATATTATTGGCGCTGATATGTTTATCCCCCGATATGTAATTGAAATATCCGGCATGTTTGATGAGCGATATTTTATGTATTGTGAAGATACCGACTGGCAAAAAAGGATGGTAGAAAAAGGAATAGAACGAATACTTATAAATGGTCCAAAAATTGTTCATTCGGAGAGCAAATCTTCCTCAAAAGAAGGAGGTAAATCCATGAAAAAAAATCTTTTATCAACCAAGGCTATGTTTTTGTATATGAAAAAACATTATCATAATACGAATTATCTATTTTTCAGGACTCTGTATGCATTGTTGCGACTATTTCCTACCCTTTCCAACGAATATACGTGTAAAGAAAAAAGTGAATATTTGAAACTATTATTTGCTATAATATAATGGATAATAATAAACTTGTTTCGTCAAGATTCAGATATATCATCATTCACCTCGCAGTATGTACAGTCGGTTTGATTCTTGTGAACGGGCTTGATTTACAAACGAATTTCAGGTTGATGCAGATCTTTTCTTTTTGGAGCATCCTGATTTATCTGAAACTTCTGCAAATAGAAATCAAATATTCAAAAGGGCTGACGTTGGTTTTATTCTATCTGATAGGATGCTTGATGAGAGTCGGGATGGGAGGATTAAGTATTTCAATAGGAGGTATCAACAACGAAGGAATCTTTTATCTTTTGAATGATGTAACGGACGCCGTTTTCCCGACTTCAATATGGATGAATATATCCTATATGTTATTTCTTGCGTCTTTCACATATTTTACCGGAAACCGCAATACAAATATAGATTTGTATGTTTATATAAAAAAATATGATACTTTTTCCATAGCTATTTTCCTGTATATCCTTTCTTATTTGTTAAAGATATTCCCCGTTTTTACTTTCATGAACACCTTGAATCAAATACTGGGAGAACTTAGCCGAGTTTCTCTATTGCTACTCACTTTCACCTGTGTATATAAGAGAAAGCCTCTATATTCCATCGTATTCATTTTGACTGTCATTGCAGAAATCATGGCAGGTATATTTGGAGGATTTTACAAAGGCGGAATTATTTCCCCATTGTTTTTTGTCGCAATCTACTTTTATTTGAGAAACAAACAGTTGGATAAAAGCATATTCTCCATGAACTTGATAGCCATTTCAGTTGTAACCGTTTTTTTTTTATTTTCCTTCGTTTATCCGTTTATGAACGAGAAAAGATACCGCTCAGGTTATGACCCTTTTCTGGGAGGTGCAACAAAGGATTATTCCAACATGGAGATTATTGAAGACGTTCTAGCCGGAGACATAAAATATGATGAAGATAATGAGGTTTCTGACCAGTTTGTTAACAGAGTGGATGCTATCGCCACAAATTCTTTTTTTTACAAAAATATTGATAAATATGGCAAACATATCTACGATTTTATTGAAAAATCCCTGTTGATAAGCATACCTAAAATACTGTATCCGGACAAGCCGCTAAATGATGTAGGAATGATGGCAACAGCATTAGCCGCAGCGGGAAATATAAACACGATGCACGAATCGTCTTATACCTTCGTTGGTTTCTTTGCAAGCATGTATATGTTGGGGGGAGTATTGGGAGTATTTGTGCTGTGTCTTCTAAATGGAATCATCATTGCCAAATATTATAATTTTGCACTCGACAACATATTGAATCCTTTCTCTCTCCTATTACTGTTAGTTCTATTATTTTCCGCATTATCGGCATACGAAGAAACAACAACGGCGGGAATAGCATCGTGGATATGGAATTCATATTACATAATCATAATCTTATTTATTAATTTTATCCTAAAACTGAGACGCAGTTACTACAAATATAAGATATGACGATTCATTATTTCCATAGGGCGATTCATTCCGGATACAGCATAGAAAGAGTATCGAAAACTTATATTGACGAAATCAAAAAAACAGAAAACGTCAAAGAATTTTTTTCCCCTTGTGGAGAGGCTTCGTTTTTGTCCCTGTGTAAGAATCTTCGATTTGCGTGGAAACACCGGAATAAAACGGGAATCAATCATATTACGGGCGGGAATTATTATCTCACTCTTGCTTTACCTGCCCGGAAAACGGTTCTCACTTATCATGATTTAACGCCGGTGGTAAATACGGTAGCCAAAAATAAGGAACCCCGAATAAAGATTTCACTGAAAAAATACCTGTGGTTTTATCTGCCGATGAAAAGGGCGTATAGAATTGTCTGTGTTTCAGAATATACGCGAAATGAACTGCAACGATTAATTCCATCCATATCAAAAAACAAATTTATTGTGATTCCCAACGCTATTGGCAAGGATTTCAAATATTCGGCAAAAAAATTCAACAATGAAAATCCTGTTATACTAATGACGGGGATGACGGAAAACAAAAATATGGTTCGGATGGTCAGAGCGTTGAAAGGCATAAAATGCAAAATAAGAATCGTCGGAAAAATTGATGAAAAACTGAACAAATCCATGGCTGAAAACGGTTATGACTATTCCGTTGCTTCCAACTTATCGGACGACGAAATTGTCGAAGAATATAAGAACTGCGATATTGTTGCATTTGCTTCAACATACGAAGGTTTCGGTATGCCCATCATTGAAGGACAGGCGACGGGTCGAGTCATTTTGACCTCAAATATATCACCCATGACGGAAATTGCAGGTCATGGAGCGCAAGTTGTTAATCCATACTCTGTTGAAGATATCCGTTCCGGTTTTCTGAAAATTATCCGGGATGAAAATTACAGAAATATCCTGCTCGATAAAGGAATCGGGAACATTGCCAAATATCAGCCGGAATATGTTGTCAGGGAACACTTGAAAATTTATGAATCATGCGAATTTTACAAACCATAGATAATCTGTATGTCGAAAACGGAGGTCTATCAACTTGCTTATATAACCTTGTAAAAGGATTGAATGCAACTGGTTGTTCCGCCGATATTCTATCGCTAAGTGATGACAGGCATCAATTGGCGAGCAATGGTGAAGAATGGATTAAAACTCTCAAGGATGACCATAAAACGCCTTTCAGGATTTCAAAAAATTATAAAAAATTCCTGTTAAATGATACGGACTACGATTTGTACCATACAAACGGACTTTGGTTATACTGCAATCATATAACGGCAAGAACAGCCTTGAAAAAACGTAAACCCTACATTTTTTCACCTCACGGGATGATGTATCCGCAAGCTCTAAAATATTCTACATGGAAGAAAAAATTGATATTGTCCCTCTTTTTTAATAAAGATATAAACAGGGCAACCTGTTTACACGCGACCTGTATGCAGGAAGCAGAATATTTGCGAGATTTGGGGTACAAACAACCGGTAGCCGTTATTCCCAATGGAGTAATCATGGAAAACAAAATACCAGGGATAAAGAATCAAAACATATCGTTTCGAAAAATCGGTTTTTTGGGACGCTTGCATCCGATTAAAAAAATAGAATCGCTGATTGAAGCTTTTGCCAAAGCGAACAGTAAAAATGCAGAATTATTGATAATCGGTAATGGAGAAAAAGATTACGGGCAATCTTTAAGGAGGGAAACCGAGAGATTTCAATTGAAAAATGTTACATTTACGGGGTTTCTTTCGGGTGAGGAAAAGCAAAAAGCGTTATCTACACTATCTGCGTTATTCGTCCCCAGTGAGTCTGAAAATTTCGGAATGATTGTACCGGAAGCGTTAATGGCTGAAATTCCGGTAATGGCAAATACCGGAACGCCCTGGGAAGACTTGAATCATTACAAATGCGGCTGGTGGGCAAAGAACGAAGTGGATTCAATAGCGACAATCATGAATGAGGTATTCTCCATGCCGGAAGAAGAACTTGGTACGATGGGAAAAAACGGGAGAAAATTAGTTGAGGAGAAATATGCCATTGATGTTGTATCCTTAAAAATGAGACAATTATATGAATGGATTCTAAATGGCGGCGAAAAACCGGAATTTGTGTATGATTAAAAAATTATTGATTTTTGGTTTAATAGTCCTGTTAGTATTCGTGGCTGCGGAAATTTTTCTTCGCAAATATTATGGATTTTGCGATACGGTATTAATGCAAGAAGATAATCAGATTGAATACATAGCCCAGCCCAATCAAAACAGATTCAGGTTCCGTAAACATATTCGCTATAACGAATTTTCGATGAGAAGCGAGTCTGTTGCGGAAAACGATACGTCTGTTATTCTGGGTTTTGGAGATTCGGTTCTCAATGGAGGCGTACAGACAGAACAGGATTCTCTGGCAACATATATCATTGAAAATGAATTGAATAAATATACGGAAGAAAGATTCAGATGCCTGAATATCAGTGCGGGCAGCTGGGGTCCTGATAATTGTTTTGCCTATTTGGAAAAATATGGGGATTTTCATGCAAAATTGATATTTCTTGTCGTCAGCAGCCACGATGCGCATGACAATATGGATTTTCAATCTGTTATAGACATCGATCCGGGTTTCCCTTCAAAACAATCCAAATTGGCTATCAGCGAATTGATTAACAGATATTTACTGCCAAGATTACTTGCAAAACAACCGGAAAGCGATCATATAGTCAAAGGTACGTCCTTTAACTCCGGTTTTATCAACCTGTATAATTATGCAACATCAAAAAACATACCATTTTTCATTTACCTGCATCCGGATAGAAAGGAAGTAGAAAACAACCAATACGATGAACAGGGAATGGCAATCATAAAATTCTGCACGGAGCAAAATATCACGCTCATTCAAGGCTTGGGTATAGAAAATCCGTCCTGTTTCAGAGATGATATTCATTTGAACGGACATGGACAGCGAGTGCTGGCAGAAGCATTGCTTGTTTCCATTAAAGAACAGATTCATCTATAAAACAAGCAATGAAATGACACAATCTGATTTATCAAAATATAATAATTCGTGGTATGCTCCGGGTAAAAATGTTATTATTTGCCTGTTTTGGTATGTTATAAATGTCATTTTTTTCCGTTCTCCAGCAGTTCCATTCAGCAGTTTGAAAGTCTTTCTGCTACGTATGTTTGGTGCACAAGTAGGAAAGGGAGTACGTATCAAACCTGCTGTAAATATCAAATATCCATGGCGTTTAACAATTGGTAATAATTGCTGGATAGGTGAAAATGTATGGATTGATAATTTGGATAATGTAGTGATTGGAAATAATTGTTGTATTTCCCAGGGGGCTATGCTGTTGTGCGGAAATCATAATTATAAAAAGAAAACCTTTGACTTAATTACTGGAAAGATTGAAATGGAGGATGGCGCATGGATCAGCGCCCAAGCTATTGTTTGCCCGGGAGTAACTCTTAAATCTCATTCCATTCTAACCGTTGGAGCAATAGCAACTAGAGATTTGGAACCATATACAATTTATCAGGGAAACCCGGCTGTTGCTATAAGGAAAAGAATAATTGCAGATGAATACATCCTGCAAAATGACAATATAGAGATATGAAATTTTCCGTAATCACAATTGCTTATAACAGCGCCGATACGATACGCAATACCTTTGATTCGGTATTGCAGCAGCAATTTTGCAATATTGAATATATTGTGATTGACGGAGCTTCTACCGACAATACGGTTGATATTATCAAGGAATACGAACCGAAATTTAAGGGTAGAATGAAGTGGATCAGCGAGCCGGACAAGGGACTGTATGATGCCATCAATAAAGGTATCGGGATGGCGACAGGCGATATTGTAGGCTGTCTCAATTCCGACGATTTCTATACGTATGATAATGTGTTGAAAACGATTGCCGACGTGTTTCAGGACAAGGAGTTGGAAGCCATTTTCGGAGACGTGCATTTTGTAAAGCCGGAAAATCTGAATAAGTGTGTCAGGTATTACAGTTCAAAACGCTTTCATCCACGCTTTTTACGGATAGGATTTATGCCGGCACATCCTTCGTTTTATGTCCGCAGGATTTGTTATGAAAAATACGGTACCTACTCGCTGTATTACAAAATTTCGTCCGATTTCGACCTGATGATCAGGTTTTTCTATAAACATAACATCAAATACAAATACATTCCGATGGATTTTGTAACGATGCGCACGGGCGGCAAATCAACAAGAGGTATCAAATCAAGACTTCTGTTGAATAAGGAAGATGTACGCGCCTGCAGGAAATATGGAATCCGTACCAACAGTCTGATGATGGCGCTAAGATACCTGTATAAAATCAAGGAGTTAAGGATAGGATAAGAAGGCTTACCACAACCCGTCATTATTAACAATCAATTCTTTAACAGCGATTCTCTGGTTTTTGGATAGCGTTTTGGCATGGAAACTTTTTTCGTGGCGCACGAGATGGTGGAAATCGGTGCCTGCGTAATTGTAGAAATCTTCTTTCAGCAGCAGGTCGGCTTTTTCGCCGGCAGTCCTGCCGTAAGCGCCTGTCAGGGAGAGGATATTGAGTTGAAACAGGATGCCCTGTTCCTTTAAATACCCGTAATCGCCCATTTGCATGTAATTGTATCTTTCGGGATGCGCCAAAACCGGCGAATAGCCTTCTTCCAGCAGTTCTTCCAGGATACGGTTGAAGCCGACGGGCGGCAGCATGTAAGACGTTTCGACAAGGACGCGCCTGTCGGCGTAGGTCAATAAGCCTTCCTTTTTACGGTTTTGAAATTCGGGGTCGAGCATATACTCGGCTCCGATTTTCATTTCGGGGATATCCCCCACCCTATTTATCCGGATATCCAGAAGGAATTTTGCAAACTGCGCCGTAAGGAACGCTTTCGTATTGGAAGACATGTCCGACATGACGTGCGGTGTGAGAAACAGACGTCTCACACCGTTTTTTTTCATCCAGACCAGAGACTGTATCGCCTCGTTGAAATTTTTCACCCCGTCGTCCACCGCCGGAAGTATATGACAGTGAATATCCGTCATGCCGGAGAGCAAACCGGAGTCCATATATGATTTTTTCAAACTGAAAATCATGCAGTTACCTTAGATTTATTCATATCCGTAACCATACCCGTAGCCGTAGCCATAACCCATGCCCGAGCCGATGCCGTTGAGCACGACAGCCATATTCTTCAGTTTTTCGTCTCTGTAAAGTTGTTCTATCATTGGCAACATGCGGCGGTCCATCTTGCCGGCACGAATGACGTACAGCGTCAAATCGGCTACACGATTGGAAATCATGGCGTCGGCAACTACGCCCGACGGCACATTGTCAATAATGATATAGTCGTATTTGTCGCGCAGTTCGCTCATCAGCGTGTCGAGGCGCGGGCTGAGCAGCAATTCCGCAGGATTCGGCGGTACGGGACCGGAACGGATGATATCAACATTCGGATAATCAACGTCCTGAACAATCAGGGAATCTGCTCTTACAACCAATTTCGACAGGTAACTCGTGAGACCGATATCCTCATTGCCGTCAATGTCTTTCTTCGTATCCACAAATTTTCCCAGCGTGCCTTTGCGAATATCCATATCTATCAGCAATACTCTTTTACCGGTCATGGCGAAACTTACGGCGAGGTTGGACGACACGAAAGTCTTGCCGGAACTCATATTGAATGATGTTACCATAATAACTTTAATTTCATCACGTTTCACGCGCATAAAATCCATATTTGTGCGAATGATGCGGAAAGATTCGGATATGGGATCGCGCCCGCTTGCATGTACTATCACGTTATCTATTTTGTTTTTTCCTTTTGTTTTCTTGAACGGAATTTCGCCCAGGAACGGGATAGAAAGGATGCCGCGCAAATCTTTCTGACCGCGAACCGTAATATCGGACGCCATCAACAGATAAATAATCGCAGCCGGAATCGCTAATCCAAGCAATAGAGCGGCAAGCAGAATAATTTGGCTTCGCGGCGCTACAGGACTATTTGAACCTGTAGCGGAATCAATAATACGGGCTGTACTTTCTTGAATCGCCTTATTGATAGCATTTTCTTCGCGCTTATTCAACAGATACAAATACAGTTGGTTTTTAATTAGTTGTTGGCGACTGATATCCGTAACCGCCATCTCCTGTCTTGGAACAGCTGATATTCTAGCACGTGTACGATCTGTACGGGCTTGCGTACTTCTCAATTGAATATCCAAATTAACAATCCAATTATCTACCGCACGAGTGATGTTCTGGCGCATGGCATTCATGGTACTATTCAAGTCCTGCACAGCTGGATTTCGCTCGCTGCTACTTTCAAGCAAGCGATTACGTGTCAGATATTTTTCATTGTAAGCCATGATTTGTCCTTCTATATTCGCATCTTCAACTCCCGAAGGAATCATTTGTGTGCTATTGCCGGGATCGGAAAGATAATTTTTGATATAAACTGCCATGGAACGCTGACTTTGCAGCATCATGATCTCCTTTTCGGATATGGAACTTTCCTGCAAGGCTAGTTGTGCATCACTCTGAATATCCGTCAATTGATTTTGCGTTTTAAAAGTTTGAATTTGCCGGTCAACATCGCCGAGTTCCTGTTCTATTACAATTAAGCGTTCGTTGATAAAGTTTTCCGTATTTATCGCCATTAAATTTTTGTCATTGATGGCTTCTTCGTTATAAATGGCTATAATCGTATTCAGCAAATCTTCGGCGCGTTGCGTGGATTCGTCTTTAATAGAAAGATTCACCACCGATGTTTGTTTATCAGCAAGATTCACCATCAAGCCTCTGCGATATTTATTGATTACAGCATTAATATTGAATTTTGTTACGGCTATCGTTTTTCCCTGCCAGTCTTCGCTGTTCCAAAGCGTCGGCGTAGCAATAATCGTACCGACCGGCGAGTGCACGGAGTCATTGAGTGCTACGGTAATGGCACCTCCTTTTTCCATTCCTTGCGTTTCAAAATCCCACAACTCGATCAGGCTGTCCGGCAACAATCTGGTTTTCAGCCGCACCCATTGCGTTTCCTCTATGTCCTTGAAAGTAATGGTAACCGGCGAATTGGTATAAAGTTCCTCTGTCCGGAGTCCGTTTTTCACCGTATAACCGACGTCCAGACGCAGGCGTTTAACGGCTTCGGTCATCAGGTTATGGCTTTTGAAAACAATCATTTCATTGTTCACGTTGCTTTTTCCTTCAAACAGGGCAATATCCTGAAACATAGCCGTTTCGGTACCGGAAGTTTTATCGTCCTTGATAAGCACGGTCGCCGTGCGTTCATAAACTTTGGGCGTCCGCATCAAATACAGTACGGCGATTGCCAGACATGCGGCAACCGAAATGGCAAACCAGTACCATTTACCGAGCACAATCTGTATAATATCACGGATGTTAATCAGTGATTCTTCGCTTGTCGCGTTTTGATCGTTATTAAGACCGGATTGTTCGTTCATTGTTTTTTTCTAATTTTAACGTTATTCTATCAATTGCCGTCTCTTCTGATGGTCAGTATCAAACTTGTAACGGTAACGAGCGCCGAAACGACTGAAATCCATATACCGACATTGTTGTTCTGGTTGATATTACTTTGCTGGATACGGCGTTTGTTGGGTTCGACATACACCACGTCGTTTTGCTGCAAATAATAGAAAGGCGACTGGAATATGTCCGTGCTTTGCAGGTCGTGATACAGAATCGTCCTTCTGCCGTTTTCCTCTCTCAATACGGCAATCCGGTCACGCTTACCGTAGATGGTGAGGTCGCCTGCCAGACTGATGGCGTCCAGCAACGTAACACGCTCATCCGTAATATTGTAGTTGCCGGGTCTATTGACTTCGCCGATTACCGAAATCTTGAAATTCAGGAAGTTTACGGTTACAACCGGATCTTTCAGCAATCCTTCCGCAATCAACTTGTTTTTAATCATATCCCTCAATTCCACGCGGGTGAGCCCTTCCACGTGCAGTTTTCCGAGAACCGGAAAATCAATATTTCCTTCGGGATCAACGAAATAGCCCAGCATACGCTGCTGACCGTATGATTCTCCTCCCACATAATAATTTGCCAGCGGGAGGTTGAAAGGCAAAGCGGCTTCGGTAGCCTGACTGTTCACCAGAATGGCGAGGTTGTCGTTTTGATGTATATACACATTAAAAGTATCTATATCCCTGAATGTGCTGTAATTTCCGGCATCCTGAAAATAGATAATGTCTTTCGGCGTTACACACGAGGCAAGCACCATAAGCACTGAGAACAACAAAAGTAATACGTTTTTTTTCATTTCAATCAAAAATATGCAATTTGGGTGCAAAGATAATAACTTTTTCATATTAAATTATATAAAAGTGGAAATTTATTATTTTATCCTGTTCAAAGGCGCAATACTTTCAATATTCACGCATACGGTTGCGGCTAACTGATCAATGCGAAGGAAGACGTATTTCTTTTTGATTTTCAGAATTTTACCTGCTTTTTTCTTCATCGAGCCGGTCAGGATTTCCACCTCGTCGCCCGTCGCCAGCGTTTTTCCCCTGGCAACTTCGAGAAATTCTGCCATGGCGTCAATTTCCGACTGGCGGATGACAGCCGGTTTGCCGTCATAAAAAACAATCCGTGATATACCGCTGATTTTCAAATACTGAAACAGTTCAAATGCCTTGCACTTTACAAATACGTAGGAACTGAACAGCGGCAAATCAACGAGTTTGATGCGGTCAGACCATACGCGCGGCGTTCTGTGAAGCGGCAAATAAGCGGTAACACCTTCGCCTTCAAGCCGTTCGAGCACGCGCTTCTCCGCCCTTGGAGTGGTGTAGAACGCATACCAGTTTATTTGTTGTTGTTGCGGGTTTGTCATGTCTTTTAGTCCCCTACCCTATTGAATTTGAGGGATTTTGATTTCTTATATCAACTGTTTAATTTGTTCCCGGGATAATTCAGTTGCATCGCTTACATCTTCGATAGACATTCCCATTCCTAACAGTTTTTTGGCAACTTCGAGTTTCCCTTCCACTTTTCCTTCCCTTCTGGCAGTATCCACAGTGTTTTTATAATCCCGGTACGAATTCAGACTGGCAATATAAACGGTGTATTCATCGGGAGTTAACTTTGCGATTTCGGCGGCCTTGAACATTTTCTCAAATATCTTTTCCCGCAGTTTATCAGGAATATTGTCCAGCCGGCTGAGATTTTTGATGACATACAGCCATTTCTCAAAACGTGTTTCCAGTTCATCCACTTTTTTAGTGAACTTCGGCATCTCCAAATAGATGAATGTCAATTTGTCATAGAAAATTTTATGTGTTTCAATATCCGTCAGCATTACGTCGTACCGGTACTTGTGCAGATCGTTTTTATCTTCTTCAAATACAAAATTCAGAATGGCAATGGTATAAACCGCCTTCAATTCAAAATTCCAGTCGCCGGTAAGGGCTTGATTTATAATTGGAAAGGTGGAGTAATACAAAGTACGGTCTTTGAAAAAATCCTGTTTCGTCTTTTGAATTTCAACGATAAATTTTTCGCCTTTCTCGTTTTCGCAATGAATATCAAAAATAGATTTGCGGGATTCTTCTGAAATACCTAAATTTTCATTTTTGATATACGATAACGATACAATTCTCCCTTCTTCCCTGTGCAGAAGTTCGTTCAGAAAGTCAAGCAAGAGTTCCTTGTTGCGTTCCTCGCCGAACAGTTTCTTGAAACCGAAGTCGGTGAACGGGTCAATGTATTTGTCCTTTAATTTTTCCTGCATGGCGCGCAAATTTTATTTTCTGCAAAAATACGGCTTATTTTCCGATTGGCAAAATGTTTTTTCATCTTTGTCCGATTTGTTTTTATCGCCGATTCCTATCGCAAATCTACAATTTCAGCGTCGGGAAATTCCTTTTCGGGAAAGACGAATTTCGTATCCGGCACATTTACCGATTTTATCTCCTTGACTGTAATGTTGTTACGAATATCGTTTTCCATCGTCATCACGATTTTCGACGGCAGGAAAGTTGATTTTTCGATTTGCAGTTCTATCTTCTCGATACCGTCTTTCCTCTTGGGTATCAGCGCAATATCATACGCCATTCTGTTGTTGGACGAGGTGCTTTCGCCGATATACGAAACGTTGAACTCTTTTTTGTAATTCTGCAAAAAAAGGAGTGGATTGATGGACTGCAAGTCGCTTCCGCCCGGATTGCTGACATTCACCTCCTGCGTGCGGGGCATGTACGTCCAAAGCGTCTCTCCGTTGAACCACGACAGCGCGTCGGGAGTCGTCAGAAGCAGTTTATCGCCCTTAATCAGCAAAGTTCCTTCAAAACTTTCGGAAATGTTGTTTTGGGGAGAACGGATGTTGGCGGCGAAACCGATTTCCATGCCCGTCGCAAAATCGTTGTACTTTTGTATCGTTTTGTCTAATATGGCAGTCGCGTCCGTTTTTTGCGAATAAACAGCATTAATCGCTAATAATAAAACTATTACAATAGAAATTCCCTTATTTTTCATACGATTCCAATTTTTCTTCTCTGACTAATTATGTTGTAACCGGTTTAATATTTTTTCCAGCGAATATTCGTCCTGAATCAGCACCTGCCGACCTTTGCTGCCGTCTATGGCGCTGACAATTCCGGCGACTTCCAACTGATCCATCAGTCTGCCCGCACGGTTGTAGCCGATGGAAAACTTCCTTTGTATCAATGAAGTAGAGCCGGACTGCTGAATCACTACCAGCCGCGCGGCGTCTTCAAACAGCGGGTCTTTGTCCGACAAATTCACGCCTCCGTCTCCCCCACCCTGCCCGTCTCCGAGCGCTTCGGGCAGATCATAAGCCGTTTCAAATCCAATCTGTCCGTTGATGGACTCGACAATTTTTTCAATCTCGTCGGTATTGACCAGCGCGCACTGAACGCGCGTCATGTCATTGCCCTGCGAATACAGCAAATCGCCGCGCCCCACGAGTTTGTTGGCGCCCGCCGAGTCGAGAATCGTGCGCGAATCAATCATCGCCGACACTTTGAACGCCATGCGCGCGGGGAAATTGGCTTTAATCGTTCCCGTGATGATGTTGGTGGTCGGACGTTGCGTTGCGATAATCATGTGAATACCAACGGCTCGCGCTTTTTGTGCGATACGCGCTATCGGCATTTCTATCTCCTTGCCCGCCGTCATGATCAGGTCGCCGAACTCGTCAATGACGACGACGATATACGGCAAAAACTTGTGTCCCTTTTCAGGATTGAGGTGGCGATTTTTGAATTTTTCGTTGTATTCGGAAATATTGCGCACTTTGGCTTTCGTCAGCAATTCGTAGCGATCGTCCATTTCCTTGCACAGTGATTTCAGCGTGTCTATCACTTTGGTAAAATCCGTGATAATCGCCTTGTCCATGTCGGGAAGTTTCGCAAGATAATGATATTCAATCTCTTCGTAAATGTTAAACTCGACCATTTTGGGGTCAACGAGCACGAATTTCAGTTCGGCAGGATGTTTTTTATACAGCAACGAGGTGATAATGGCGTTCAATCCTACGGATTTACCCTGTCCTGTAGCACCGGCGACGAGCAGGTGCGGGGTTTTCGTGAGGTCGAACATGAAAACTTCGTTGGTAATCGTGCGACCGAGCACGATGGGCAATTCATACTTCGATTCCACGAATTTACGTGAAGAAATGACCGATTCCATCGAGACAATCTGCGGATTTTTATTCGGTACTTCGATACCGATGGTGCCTTTTCCCGGCATCGGCGCGATGATGCGGATGCCGAGCGCCGAAAGGCTCAGCGCGATGTCGTCTTCGAGATTACGGATTTTGGCGATTCGCACGCCCTTGTCGGGCACCACTTCGTAAAGCGTAATCGTCGGACCCACCGTGGCTTTGATGGAAACGATGTTGATTCCGAAATCTTCGAGCGTCTTTGTGATGCGCTTCTGATTTTCGTTCTGCTCGTCCATATCCACCTGTTTGTCAGGCGTTTCATATTTTCTCAACAGATTGACGTCGGGAAATTTATAGGAAGACAAATCCAATCGCGGATCATACGCGCCCAGTTCGGAAAAGTCATACGTATCTTCCTCGCCTTTAGGAACTTCTATGATAAAACCTTTATTTTCGGCAGGTTGTATTGGGGCTGTTTTCTTTTCTTCTTCTATGTACGCATTGTCGGATTCTTCGTCATCTTCCCCGTCATCGTTATCGTTATCGTCATCGTCATCGGAATAGGTTTCAATTGTAAAATCCTCACTATCATCTTCTTCTGGAACGGTCTTATCGGTTTTCCGTTTCAATTTACCGACCGTAAATACGGATTGCATCGCAGGTACTATCCTGTTACTCAGCAAAATGGCTATCAAAATAAAAACGACCAGTAAAACAAGTATCAGACCGATAACGCCGATATTACCGATCAGCCACTCCGCAACGTCATATCCGTGCTGTCCGCCGAGATAAAAGAAAGCCGAATCGTTGAAATAGGAAGAAACAAAGGCTAAAAATACGGAACTCCAAACGGTTAACGCCAC
>JAITMT010000536.1 GCA_031277235.1 Tannerella sp. | reverse complement strand
ATTCCGTACGGAATGCAACCAACAATGGGATACATATTCTACCGAGCGATATTCCCTACGGGAATAGAAAATACAGAACTTAACAGCCCTCCTCCCGGGAGGGGTGTCCGCAGGACGGGGTGGTTCCTCTCTTTCGCCCGTTTATCCCTTCTACCGTTCATCCGTTTATCCTTTTTCACCCCCAATGAAGCGAAGCGATTGGGGGTGAGGGGTGAAGGGTGAGGGGTGAAGGCTAAGGCAAAGGGCGAAGGAGAATTACGCCGAAGGCGTTAAATATGGATAATCCCTTGCAACCCCCGAATGGGAGGCAGCTCGGAAAAAAAAAGCAGGAAAACGGAAAAGGAGAGAAATTACGCCACAGAACAGGCTACTCCCCTCTCCACTTGGAGAAGGGTCGGGGGTGAGGTGTGTGGAGAAGGGTAGGAGAGGTAGGAGGGGCGTGGAAGATTTGGAATAGATTTCTTTCCCCCCAAAATACACCTCAATAAACTGATAAAAAGAACATTAAAGCAACATATTTCACCGCATCAAATCCTATACATTCAATTTTAAGGGCAAATAAATGAAAAAAATTGAAATATTTTCAATATATTTGCACTTTTATTGAAAAAAAATGATAAAAACTAAATTCTATTTCTATGAAAAAAGGAGTAATAATAATTTTGACAATGGCAGCAATGATGGCTTGTAAAAATGCTGATAGACAGCCGGTAAGCAATGAAAAATCCGCTGATGTTTACATCGGTCAGCCGGACGTGAAAATCGAAAACCGGCAAATGACGCCCGAAGTCTTGTGGGCTTTCGGTAGGGTAGGGGAGGTGGCGGTTTCGCCCGACGGTAAACGAATCGCCTATACCATAACGTATTACAGTATTTCTGAAAATAAGGGCAATGCAGACATCTATTTGATGGATTCGGATGGCGGCAATAAAAAGCAACTGACCAAAACCGTCAAAAGGGAAGGCTCGCTGGCTTGGTTGCCTTCGGGCGAGGCGATTGCGTTTCTGCGCGACGGTAAACTCTGGAACATCAATCCCGATGACGGCAGCGAAACGCAAATATCTGATATTAAGGAATCTATTGACGGATTTTTGTATTCGCCGCAGGGAGACAAAATCATGCTCGCCATTTCTACAAAGATTGAAAAGCGCTCGGGAGCAGACATTTACGACGATTTGGACAAGTCAAACGTCCTGATTTACGACGATTTGATGTATCGCCATTGGGATTCGTGGACGGACGGTAATTTCAATCATATTTATATTGCTGATATTCAAGACGGTAAGATTATCGAAGCAACAGATATTATGCCCGGCGAACCTTATCATGCGCCCACAAAACCTTTCGGCGGCATGGAAGAAACGGCTTGGGCGCCCGACGGCAAAACGTTGATTTACACCTGCAAGAAACTGGCGGGAAAAGATTACGCATTTTCCACAAATACAGACCTTTACGCCTATAATCCGGAAACGAAGGAAACGACCCTGATTACGCCCGACTTGCCGGGATACGACAAAAATCCGCAATTCTCGCCCGACGGTACAAAACTGCTGTGGTCGAGCATGAAACGTGCAGGTTTTGAGGCGGATAAGGAACGCATGATGCTGATGGATTATCCCGCCTGCACGAACATGAGAGATATTTCCGAATCGCTGGACGCAAGTCCGAGTTCCATCGCGTGGGCGAAAGACGGCAATACGCTGTTTCTGACCGCTCCATTTCAGGAGGCTACGCAAATTTACAGACTGGATTTGGCGACCGCCGCATTCACCCGGCTGACGGACGGGATACAGGATTTCCAAGGCGTGCAATTGGCAGGCGACGCGCTGATTGCCACCCGCACGACCAACGTTGTGCCCCTTGAGATATATCGCGTGAATCCCGCTGATGGTCAGGCTGTTGATATTTCCCAAGTCAATGCCGATTTGCTCTCCAAAATTGACGTTCCGACCGCCGAAAAACGTTTTATCAAGACCACTGACGGTAAAGACATGGTTACGTGGGTGATATATCCGCCCAATTTCGACCGGACGAAAAAATACCCGCTGTTGCTGATATGTACGGGCGGTCCGCAGGGCGTTCTCGGTCCGTCGTTCAGTTACCGCTGGAGTTACATGTTGATGGCGGCGCAGGGCTATGTTGTGGTAATTCCCGCGCGCAGAGGCACTTCCGGAAGCGGTCAGGAATGGAACGACGCCATTTCCAAAAATCACGGCGAACAGGAAGAACGCGACCTGCTTTCGGCGATTGACGAGGTTTGCAAGGAGCCTTGGGCGGACAAAAATCGCGTCGGCGCGACGGGCGCCAGTTACGGCGGCTATTCGATTTATCACCTGGCAGGCACGCATAAAGGGCGTTTCAAAGCCTTTTTGGCTCATGCCGGCATTTTCAACATGGAATTTATGTACACGACCACCGAAGAAATGTTTTTTGAGCAGTGGGAAACGGGCGGCGCACCCTGGGAGAAGGAAAACGCCGTTGCACAGCGTTCCTACGCGCATTCGCCGCATTTGCTCATCAAAAACTGGGATACGCCGATCATGGTTGTGCACGGTGAAAACGACTTCCGCGTGCCGTATTCGCAAGGGATGGCAGCATTCAATTCGGCGCGGATGAACGGCGTAGAGGCGCGTCTGCTGATTTTCCCGACCGAAACGCATTGGGTATTGAGTCCGCAAAACGCTTTGGTCTGGCAGCGCGAGTTTTTTGCGTGGTTTGATAAATACTTGAAATAGAATAATAACTGAAAATATGAGAATATCAAGATTATCATTAATAAACTGGAAAAACTTCAAAAAAGTTGATAACATAGAACTGCCTTACCGTGTGTTTATTGTTGGTCCGAATGCATCCGGAAAAAGTAATTTGCTTGATGCAATACGGTTTTTGCGCGATATTGTCAAGCAGGGAGGCGGTTTGCAGGAAGCGATTTTTTCATTGCGCGGAGGAATTTCTAAAATCAGATGCGTTGCGGCTCGTAGCAATACCGATATCACTATCGGAGTGGTTGTGAACAATGAAAATGATCGTCCGGAATGGGAATACCGTCTAACATTTAATCAAACTGGAGGCGGGATAACAGATTTGCGTGTCTTGGTTAAGGAAGAATATCTTAAAAATCAGATAACGGGGACTTTACATATCAACAGAATTTTGAAAGATAAGGAAAGCGAATATCAAAAAGGATTTACTTATATAGAGCAGGCGTCTCGAAATGAAGAATTTAAACCGTTTATTGATTTTTTGGGAGATATATCTTACCTTCATTTGATACCGCAACTTATTCGCGACCCAAAATCGTTTCTTAAAATATCGAAAGGCGAAGATTACTACGGGCGTGATTTTTTGGAAAAAGTTCAGAGAATGAATAAACGATACAGTGGAGCATACATTAAACGGATTGAATGTGCATTGAAATACGCAGTTCCCAATTTTGAAAAACTGAACTTTGAACCGGATGAAATGGGAGTTCCTCATTTTGAGGCTATTTTCAAACAATGGCGCGGACAGGGTGTTAAATATCAGGAAAATGATTTTTCCGATGGAACATTGCGTTTAATTGGACTTTTGTGGGCGCTGCAAGACGGTACAAAACCTATTCTGCTGGAAGAACCCGAATTGTCGCTGCATTCTTCCATAATCAGGCAATTGCCGGATATTATTTATCAGTTTCAAAGAAAAAAAACAGGTAAAAGGCAGGTTATTGTAACTACGCATAGTTATGAAATATTTGATAATAAAGGAATTGCAGGAGAAGAAATTCTACTTGTTTCGTCAGAAGGCGAGGAAGGCAGTAAATTGCTTGCCGCTACTTCATTTCAAGATATAAAAAGTTATTTAATGGCTGGAACTCCGGTCGGAAACTTGCTCATTGCGCGCTCTACGCCTAAAAATATCAATCAATTATCCCTTGAATTCGATTAAGATATGGAAGTATTGCTGATCGTGGAAGATATATTACAGGAAATCACAATGCGAAAATTGCTGGCTGTATATCGAAATGATATAACAATAGTGAGTGTTTCTGGTAATTGCGGAAATTCATATATCAAAAATAACGTCAGAACATTTAATGAAGCCTCAAGATATTTACCCCATCTGATTCTTACCGATTTAGACAGAAAAATTTGTGCACCTTTGCTTAAACAGGAATGGATTAATTTTGAGATACACAAAAATATGCTTTTTCGCATAGCGGAAAAAGAGATTGATGCGTGGATACTGTCAGACAGAGAGGGGTTTGCCCGTTGGATGAGTATTCCGGTAAATAAAATACCACTCAATACGCAGTCTATCGAAGATCCTAAGCAGTTCATTATCAATCTTGCCCGGAGATCGCGTAAAAAAGTCATAAAAGATATTGTACCGGTGGGAACGGCAAAACAGGGACCCGGATATAATATTTTGCTGCAACGCTTTATTATGCTGCATTGGGATTCCGAAAAGGCAGCGGACAGCAATAGAAGTCTAAAAAAAGCAATAGAACGAATAAAAACATTCCTATTATAAATTTAGTAAAAAAAAAGTCATATATATGGAGATTAAAGATTATATCGAAAAAAACAAAGACCGTTTCATAGCGGAATGGTTTGAACTGCTGCGGATTCCGTCGGTCAGTTCCAAGTGCGAACATAAATCCGACATGCTTGCCTGCGCGGAAAAATGGAAGGAATTGTTGCTGAAATCGGGTGCAAGCCATGCCGAAGTGATGCCTACAAAGGGAAATCCGGTCGTTTATGCCGAAAGGCTGATAGCCTCCGAAGCCAAAACGGTGCTGGTTTACGGTCATTACGACGTGATGCCGCCCGAGCCGCTTGATTTGTGGAAAAGCAATCCGTTTGAGCCGGAAATCCGGGACGGTCGCGTGTATGCGCGCGGCGCGGACGACGATAAGGGGCAGGCGATGATTCAGGCAAAAGGCTTTGAAACGGCTCTGCAAGAGGGTTTTGTAAACTGCAACGTAAAATTTATCCTCGAAGGTGAGGAAGAAATCGGATCGGTCAGTTTAGACAGTTTTTGCGAAGAACACAGGGAATTGCTGAAAGCCGACGTGATTCTGGTTTCGGACACAAGCATGTTAAACGAGGAAACTCCCTCATTGACAACAGGTTTACGCGGATTGGCATATTGGGAAATCGAAGTTACGGGACCGAATCGCGACCTCCATTCGGGTCATTTCGGCGGCGCGGTGGCAAATCCGATTAACATGCTGTGCAAAATAATAGCCGGGATTACGGACGAAAACGGACGTATCACCATTCCGTCATTCTATGATAAGGTAGAGGAACTGTCTGATATAGAAAAAGATATGTTGAGTAAAGCGCCTTTCGACGAAGAAAAATACAAACAGGCGATTGACGTCGAAGAATTGTCCGGCGAAAAGGGCTACTCGACGCTTGAACGCAACAGTTGCCGCCCTTCGTTTGACGTGTGCGGCATTTGGGGCGGTTATACGGGCGAAGGCTCCAAGACTATCTTACCCTCAAAGGCTTACGCCAAATTGTCGTGTCGGCTTGTGCCGCATCAGGACTCCGAAGAGATTTCACGCCTTTTCGTTGATTATATCCGTTCCGTAGCGCCCAAGTCGGTGAAAGTGAATGTGAAACGCAGTCATGGCGGGGAGGCGTATGTTTGTCCGATGGACTTGCCGGCTTACAGGGCAGCGGAAAAAGGTTTTATCAAAGCGTTTGATAAACAGCCGCTTGCAGTTCGTCGCGGGGGCAGTATCCCGATCATTCCCGCTTTCGAGAAAATACTTGGAATCAAGAGCGTTTTGATGGGTTTCGGTCTGGAAAAGAACGCGATACATTCGCCCAACGAAAGTTTTCCGCTCAATATGTTTTACAGGGGAATCGAAGCGGTGGCGGAATTTTATCGAAACTATCAATAAAGGCTTACTTTGTAATTTGAAAATTCAGCCCCTCCCCAGCCCTCCCCAAAGGGGAGGGGAGTTCCCCTCCTTCGGAGGGGTTAGGGGAGGCTCTGAACCTTGAATATCCAAAATCTAAAATCATAAATTATATTAATGAATATTTTAATCAAGGGAATACAGTTAAACAATCAAATATCAGATATTTATATTGAAAATAATATCATAAAAACAATATCATCTCCTGTTGAAAGCATTGAAAATGTGCCGGATACGGTGATTGACGGCACGGATAAAGCCGTGATTCCCGGTCTCGTCAATATGCACACCCACGCGGCGATGACGCTGTTTCGCGGGTATGCGGACGACATGCCGCTGACGCCCTGGCTCGAACAGAAAATCTGGCCCCGGGAGAAAAAACTGACTGAAAACGACGTTTATTGGGGCGCGAAACTGGCTTGTTTAGAGATGATTAAAAGCGGTACAACGACTTTTTTCGATATGTATTATCATTTTGACGCTACGGCGCAGGCTGTTTTAGAGACGGGGTTGCGCGCTTTTTTGTCGGAAGCGTGTTTCGATTTTTTCCAGTCGGACTTGACGGAGCAATCAAAAAAGCGGATTGCGCAGGGATATGAAAAATTCCTTGAAAATACTGATTATCAATCGAAAAATACAATCTCTTACGCCATCGGACCGCACGCCGTTTATACCGTTTCGGGCGGATTGCTGCAATGGGCTTCCGATTTTGCGAAGGATAATCATCTGTTGATTCAGACGCATCTGGCTGAAACAGAGGGAGAAGTGGCAAATTGCATCCGACAGTTCGGAACGACGCCCGTCCGGTATTTGAAACAACTCGGTATTTTGTCGCCCAATTTGGTGTTGGCACATGCGATATACGTTGATGATGAGGAGATTCGGATACTTGCCGATTCGGGCGTAAGCGTGGTGCACAACCCGGCTTCCAACATGAAACTTGCCTCCGGCGAACGTTTCCAATTCAGGGAAATGAAGTCGGCAGGCGTTAAAGTGGCGCTTGGAACGGACGGTTGCGCGTCGTCCAACAATCTGGATATGATTGAGGCGATGAAATTAGCTGCGTTGCTGGGCAAAGTGTGGCGTCGCGACCCGGAAGCCCTGACCTGCAACGAGATGCTCGAAGCCACTACCCTGACCGCAGGCGAAATCCTGCATCAAAACATTGGCGTTATCCAAGAGGGTATGCAGGCGGATTTATGCCTGATAGACCTGAAAACGCCGGCGTTCACGCCCAATCACAATTTTGTTTCCAACCTCGTTTATGCGGCAAACGGCAATTGCGTTGATACCGTGATATGTAACGGTCGAATTTTGATGCAAGACAAAAAAGTCCCCGACGAAGACGGAATTCTGGAAAATGCTGCCAGACAGGCTTTTGATTTGGTGGGAAGGTAGAGAAAAGTTTCAATATCAACAGTATATCCAATCCATATAGTTCTCACAATGAATTACTTGCATTGTAACCAATAAAACGCTCAATCATGCGGCAAAGATATAACTTTTTTCTATTCGACCAAAAAAAAGTGGCGATATTTTTATGTTTTAACAGAAAATTATCGGATGAACATTCACATCAGAGATGCAAGTTTATTATTTTAACAGACAGGCTTATGATTTGGCGGGCAGGAAGAGAAGATTTTTCTGACACTACATATATTAATGTACGCGAAGCCAAAGGATTTGTGCAGGGCGGCGCCTTACGAAAAACGTCAATCCGTCTTCCGCAGGCGAGCGGAGCGTTGTTTGTACATAAAACGTAAATGTCAAAATATCAATTACCTGGAATAAGAGAAATCAAGTCTCTGAAAAAAATGCAAAATAAAATACACGAAATCCGTGTATTTTTAATTTTTCTTAACAAAAGATTTGTGCAATTCAAAATATACCTTTATATTTGCAGCGATTTTTAATAAAAAGAAACAGAAATTAACCATGCTAAACGGGTTAAGTGTATATCAACAATTGTTGAAGGATGCAGACAATATATTTTTTAACGGAAAATATTTGTTTGTTTCGATTTTTTTATTAACACACACACACACACACACACACACACACACACACACACACACACACACACACACACACACACACACACCTCCCATCTACCCGCCCGCCCGCTTAAATCATTGAGAAAAAGCGCAAAGGTACAATACTTTTTCGATAAAAAAAATCCGTGTGGAAACAAAATTTTTTCCATGCGAACGCAATTTGCAACCCGCGAAGCGGAAATTCGAGAATTTGAAGATTCAGCCTCCAAATTTTCAAATCTTCAAATTCTTGAAGCGGCAGTCATTCAATTATTAATCCATATAAATGATATGAAGTATAAAGTAATCGAACGGGACAGTCCGCAACAGCGGGTAAATCCTGTTCATCCTGTTTCTTGCTCGCGCCGATTTGTAATCGGTGCGTATGCTTTAAACGCACCGATTACAAATCGGCGCGAGCGGGTTCAGACAGATGAAAAACCGACGACGGGAAAAGCGCCACCATTTTATATGAAACAGAACCGTAACTGTCCCCGAAAAAACACGGAGTGCCACTGCGAAAGCGCTGAAAATCATCTTGCAGGAAAGAGCGAAAACTTTCTAAAAAAACGGACGGAACTACTTCCCACGAAAAGTCGGCAGAGTAGAGGGAGAACTATAAATTTTAATTGAATAAATATGAAGTCAAAATGGATGTTAATAACCTGCAGTTTATTATTGACAGGTTGGATGTACGGCTGTAACAACAGCAAAGCGAGTAACACAAACGGTAGCGATAATGCAGCCACGGTTGATAACACGACTACCGGGATAACTCAAGTATCGGAATCAACAGACACCGAGGCAGTCAAGACTGTCAAGGAAGAAACTAATGCGCCTATCAACATTCCGGCGGCGAACGGGGTGATGACTGAAAAATTAAATGAAGAATACGGTACTTACGACAAACTCAAAAGGATTACGGCTGCCGAGCGGAAAGAGTTGGGTATAGACGCACTGCCGGTAGTAAATGAGGCTGTCATAAAAGAACACCCCAACACGGAATTAGCCAAAGGAAAGGAAATCTATAAAGACGCAAAAGGAAGATTGGCAACCTTTCTCGTAATTGTGGAAGAACATGCAGTTTTTGAATATTTAGTCAGTTATAATACCGCAGGCGCTGTAATTGATTGCATACGAATCGGACTGAGGATGGCTTATTCCGATGATAATGGATTCGGAACAATCGAAGGCAATCAGGTAAAATACCATTGGAGTTGGGTAGATGCAGGAGAAGAAGGCGCGGGAACCGATATTTACACGATTACCGATGATTTGCATTTTGTTCTGAATAAATAGACCCGTTCACAAATGTCTTGAACCAAGATTTTAACAGGATTACACCTCACCCCTACCCCTCTCCAAAAGAGAGGGGAAAAGTCCTTCCCTTGTGGGGAGGGATTTAGGGAGAGGTAGGAAAATCCCGGTAATCTTACCAATCCTGTTAAAATCCCGGTTCAGACAATCACATAAAAACATCAAAATTTAACAAATCAAAAATATTAAAATTATGTCACAAGAAGAAACCAACGGGCAAAACGTCCCGACGACAGAACAGAACGTCCCGGCAACAGGACAAAGAGTTCCAACCCCCCAAGCCGCTCCGCCGCCTTACCAAAATCCGGTGTACATCGCTCCACCGGTTCAAAACCCGACGTATATCATTAACCAGCAACCCGTCAAGGAAACGAACGGAATCGGTACGGCAGGTTTCGTACTGGCGCTCATCGCTCTTTTCCTGTCCTGGGTTCCGGTTCTCGACTGGATAGTGTGGGCGCTCGGTCTCATATTCTCGTTCATCGGAGTATTCAGAAAACCCAAAGGCTTAGCCATAGCCGGACTGATAATCTCCCTGATAGTAGTGATTATCATTGTGGCGGTAGTCGGGGCTATCGCTACTGCATTTCTTGCATCTTAGG
>JAITMT010000111.1 GCA_031277235.1 Tannerella sp. | reverse complement strand
CAAATCAGTCTGTCACTGTATAGGTGACGGACACTCGTTGCAACACATTGAACCTCAGTATCTTAAGAAGGCAAATGTTTAACAAATGTTTAACGAAATGTTAAAATAGTAAACGAGGGGCGAGTTAACGAGTAAACAAGAGGCTGATATTCAATCTTTTATGGCAATAAAAAGAGGTGTCCGGTTGTGAAAAACTGATTAAACATGGCTATAATCAATGAGTTAAAGGCGATTTTTAAGCGAAAATTTGCTTGCAAATTGACAAGTCGGCGGGTTTCACCGGATAAGGGAATATTCATTCAATAGGATAGTAATCAGATAGTTAAATGCCATACCTTTGTGGTGAATTAAAAATGACGACGAAAAATGTCCGTCACCTATACAGTGACAGACTGATTTGTTAAAAACCTTAACGCTATTTGCACGTCATTGCGAGGACGAAGTCCGAAGCAATCCCCCCCGCCCCCTAAAGGGGGAGTTTTGCGGCGAAGTCCCCTTTAGGGGATTTAGGGGTGGATTGTTTCGCCGCAAGCGGCTCGCAATGACGGGTGTGAATTTTCATCCATTCTATTGATATTTATTCCCTACGGGCAATTTTTATAAATTAGCTAATGTTTCGCACCTTTTTTTATTTTTTTGACCACCAGCCTATTATAAAATCTGTTTGTTTTATATTTGCTTAAATATCAACACATTAAATTTTCCATTTTGCTAACTTGCTTGTTTATAATGTATTGAAAAAATACTCTCTACCCACTGTTCAAATTCCGGTTTGCGCATCATCAAATCCATTACCTCGTCAATGTCTTTTTCAATCAGTTGGCAAACCGTTTGCAGCAACTCAACGAACAGTTCCCAAAGCCGTATGTCAATGGTTTTCTGTAATGTTTCGGCGTTCATTGCCCGAAATAATGCGCCCATTGATTCATAATTGTCGTATCGAAATCGAAACGCCAGCAAAATATAGGCTATCATCGTTATGGTTGTGTCGGCGATTTGTGCATCAAAATTGCTCGACTGACAGCCACCCAAATTCAACAACTGTTTTGTCTCCTTGAAAAACACCTCTATTGACCATCTAATTTGGTATATTTCAATGGCTTGCAAAAATGAAAGTTTGGTATCCGTTGTCAAAATAGCTTTCCAGTCGCCGTTTGTGCCAACCCTTGAAAAAAACAGTGTAACCGGCATTTCATCATACAAAACGCGAGCCGTTTTGTAATACAAATTCATCTTTTTACAACGTTTTTCTTTGCCAGCGAAATGAAATATTTCTTTGTAACTCAACTTTTTACCACGATAATCAAACTTTGTTTTTACGAATTTGTACATCCCAATCAGATGACTGCCTTTTTGCCGGACTGCCCGAATCAAATCCAAGCAGGTAAACCAACTGTCGCACAAAACATAATCAACCGCTATTGCGTGCAAAACGGTTCTTAAAAACAGCTGTATTGAAAGCTCTATTTTGCTAATATCCAATTCTTTAACTCTCGAAACACTCTCCGATTCCCTGACCCGTTTTTTGCTGAATTGGCGGCGAAGATATTTTTTAGACATTCCAAAGGGCTTGTCAGCTTTTTTACCTTTTTCGCGAACAAGGCTGAAATCAACAGGAACAGCGCTTGTGCCGTCAAAATAAAGCCCAACCAACAATCTAAAACCCAGTACCATACGATTTGTAACATGACACCAGACTTTGCCTATTTTCTCTATTTTGTTACCCGTTTTTTCCAATAATGTATCGTCAAAAATCAGGCAGCGTGGTTTCGTTTTTTCGCTGTTGGCCGCTGTTTTTTCCGTATTTTTCTGCGTTTGCTGCAAAAATTTATCTGCAATATACCAAAGAATACGCCTCCAACATATCTTTTCCGAATTTTTTAAACGATAATAAACGTCCTTTTCTATCTTAATACCACTGTCGGATAACTCTGACAATGAAGAATTTACGGTCTTTTTCGAGCGAACAGTCATCCATATCAACAGCGACAACACAATGTTGAAAGCATAACCCTGTTTTTTCAAAAAATTAAACTCGGCGAAATTAGCCGACAATCGCAATGATTGTAACGTTTGGAAAATAGTTGAATTTCTCAACTCATTTGCTGAACTGAAATCATTTTGCAGTTCTGAAAATCTTTTTGTAATTTTGTCCCGTAGCATATTTGTTTTTAACTTTTGGAATGGTTATGCAAATTTACTGAATTTCAGCGAATTATGCAAACAAATATGCTGCTTTTTTTGCCCCTTTTTTGGCTATCTACAAGGGGTTAAAAGGGTGCGAAACATTAGTAACTATATACAAATATGAACAGAGTATTGAAAAACACATTACTGGTGGTTTTCTGTTTGAGTTTTAGCTTATTGTATGCAAGCACAAAGGAAGAAGCTCTCATAAACGGAAATTCCGTCAGCCAAAGCGGTTTTCTTTCCGTAGAGGGATTATCATTGGTAAACGAAAAGGGACAACCCGTCATACTTCGCGGCGTCAGTTTCGGATGGCACAACTGGTGGCCCCGTTTCTACAACGCAAATACGGTAGCCTGGTTGAAAGAAGACTGGAAAGCAGATGTCGTTCGCGCTGCTATGGGTGTAGGACCGGAAGACGACTATATCAAAAATCCCGAACATACCTTGAAACTTTTATATACAGTGGTTGATGCCGCTATCGAAAACGATATGTATGTAATCGTTGACTGGCATTCACACAGGATACATCTTGAGGAAGCAAAAGATTTTTTTAAACAAGTTGCCGGAAAATACAAAGACTATCCGAATATTATTTACGAGATATTCAACGAACCGGTAAGGGATAGTTGGGACGATGTAAAAGCATATTCCGAAGAAGTGATTAAAACCATTCGCGAAATTGACGGGAAAAATATCATCCTTGTAGGTTCTCCGCACTGGGATCAGGATATCGACATAGCTGCCGCCGATCCCATCAAAGGATACGATAACTTAATGTACTCCCTCCATTTTTATGCCGCCACGCATAAACAGTATTTGCGCGACAAAGCCAATGTGGCGCTGCAAAAAGGATTACCGTTATTCGTTTCCGAATACGGAGGAATGGAAGCCTCCGGCAACGGACCGATTGATAAAGAGTCGTGGCAGGAATGGCTTCAAT
>JAITMT010000523.1 GCA_031277235.1 Tannerella sp. | reverse complement strand
ATCACAAATTCCCCTTTCATTTTCCCGGCGCCGCGGCAGCGCGGACATTCACTGTGGCGTGTCCCTTTGGCGTCCCAGGCTATATTCCAGCCGCGACCGCGACAGTCCGGGCACTCCACACCGCGGAGCACGCTCCGTTCCTCATCGCCGTGCTCCGGCACTTCCATCTCAATAACAAATTTTTCCCTGCTCATATCCTTTTCGTATTTTTTAACCAAATCGCCGGTAATGGCGTCCACGTCCCTGACTTCGCAAACCTTTCTGTAGGAGTGCAGAACCGTAACGTGGTCGTAATTGATATATGCCGCAATCCTTTTCAGCGGATAACCTTCCAGGCGTGCATAATAGCAAAAGAGTTGCCGCGCCACCACTAAACCTGTGATACGGCTTCTCAACCGGATGTCGAAACCCGACACGCGGCAAACCCTTTCTTCCATTTCCGCCAGACTTCTCAAACCGCTTCCTTTTTAGGCTCCACAAAAAACGTCTCGTCCTGCGTTACCGCAATGCCCACCTTCGGGAAAAATTCCGATACCTGCTCATCGTCGCGGTCGGCAAGCAGTTTGTCCTTTGCCGGTTCCTCCGTGATGCGCACGTAGGCGGGGAGAAACTCCTTCAGCAGATTCGTTACTGCAGGCCATGTAAACCCCTTGAGCGTTTTCAGTTTGGGCGTACCCGTCCGGAAGTCCATCGTGCCGTGCACGCTTTCAAGGCTCTTTTTCTTCGCGAACAGTTCGTCCCTGTTTTCCATCGCGTAAGCCTGCATGACCTCAAAAGCTGCTTCCTTTCTTTCGTTCAGCCGGTTGATCTCGTCGGCATGTTTCTCCCGCAACGCCGTTATCTGAACGTCTATCGTCGCGTTGATTTTCACAATACGCGCATCGGCGGTCGCATACTCGCCGGATGCCGCTTCCATCTGTTCACTTGTTACACCCGTGTGTACCATTTTCTTTTCTCTTGCCATAATATTAATACCTGAATGATTAAATAACATCAATAATATTCATTTCCGATACCGAACGCAGGAAACATTCCGACATGCTTCCCCTTACATAATCTTCCCTGAATACGGTATATGCCTGCTCGATGGTTTGAACCCGAGCGACAAAAACCTCTTTTACCTTCTTAAGCGCTTTCGTTTCATCGTTTTCGACGATGAAAACCAAAACGCACTTGAAAAACTTGCCGCTGTCATCGTTTTTGATTACGCGACCGACATTCGATTTTGATACTGCCTCGATAGACATGTTATCATAATAACCCGGCAACGCGCTTTCAATAATTCCCTTGACGTCATCGGCGCGTTCGCTCAATACCAGAAAATTCTCGACAATCCGCTTAATGGATTTCATTTCCAAATCAGTCCTCTCGTAACTGATTTTTACGTTAAAATAATTTTTCATGCTCTTTCTATTTTTTTTAAGTGAATAATAAATTTATTGCTGTTCCCTATTGATTATTCCGCCTTCAATTGCCATTTGGGATACGGACTGAGGATTGGAGCCGTTTTTGATGATATTCATCACCTGTGCCTTCACCTTGTATCCATCAACAACCACCTTACCCAGTTCCGCAATTGCTTTTGCAGTGTCAATATCAATTTTTTCGTTATCGGATGCATTTTCATCACTGTTGTTTTTCAACATTTCAATCGCTTCGAAAATATGCTCGTTAAGAGCATCAATACTAATTTGTCTCATGATTTTTTATACATTTGTTTAATTTGTGAATGTTTCTGATCGCCTTTCTTATTTCCTTCGGATAGCGCATAATGGAATTGTTATGAATCTGTTCGCTCCGGGAAATCACATAAAGGTTGTCAATATCGCAATTCTGCCTGTTCCCGTCCCGGAATTGAATGTTCCACCCTTTGGGAACGATTCCGTGATGCTGTTCCCAAATCCACCTGTGCTTCGACACCAGCCTTCTCCGCCCTTCAACCTTGATCAGGACATATCCTTCCCTGTCTAACCTCTCATATCCTGCCGGTCTTGCATTATGCGGTACATGACCGCGCCTGTATCCCGTGGATTTAACACGTTCAATCATTTCGGGCGACATGTATTCCGTCTGCCTTTTCCCCCTGTTAAAAGGAATATGACCTTTTGGAAACCTGGATTTCCTGCTACCGTGTCCGGGTTCAAGACTGCGCATTCTCGCCGTTTCCCGAACAAATTCTCTTGATTTTTTCAGGCGAAACAATCCTGCACGTTTTCTGATTCCATATATCGAACAGCCGAATATTTCAGCAATCTCCCGCGTCAGCATATCCGGATACAGTCTTTTTAACTCTTCATCCCGCTCCCGTGTCCAAAAACCTTCGATTGTCATCTGTCAATTGTCCTTTTAGAAGAATCCTGCCACTCCATAATCTCCTTCTGCTTCCAGATCAGCAAAAGCGCCGAAACCAGAAAATACCCGTAACACACCGAAAGAGCCGTCAGTGTCGAATGCTCCGTATCCACCGTCAACGCCATCAGCGCCGGTGCAAAATTCCAATAAATCAACTTCTTAATCATAATATTTTTATTGTTTAACTGTTTAACTGTTTAGTTGTTTAACCGCTTGCCCGTCAGTCCTTCGCCTTCGCCTTCGTGCCTAATAACATCTAAACTCTACACTCTAAAAACTGAACACTAAATAAAGAATTGAACCTTGAAATCAAACTCCTCCCGGAGCCGCCCGATCTGGCACTCCTCCGGCACCTTCCCGTAGGGATAATAACTGGTACGCTCCCCCGTACTGCACCGCACGCCCTTCTTCCGCAACCGGTACAGAATATTAGCCCGCCGCTTCAACCGCTTTTCCCCGGCATCCGCCTTCGCCTCTGTCTTCGCCTTCATA
>JAITMT010000475.1 GCA_031277235.1 Tannerella sp. | reverse complement strand
AAATTACCAAAGAATTTAAATCTTCATTTTCCCAAGCGTATGTTACAAAAATTTTCTTGGTTGGATTTACTATTGCTGGTTCATCTTTTTTTACGTCTGAAATAACAAAGTTTTTATCTGCATTTTTTCTATTCATTTCTTGAAATGCTTGAATTAAATTTTGCCTTACTCTCACTATGATATATTCAATGGTTGATTTAGGAAATTTATGATAAGCGGCTTGTAAGTGATATTTAGGATTGTTGAAATGAAACATTTCGTCTAACATCGTTACAAGTTCTCTGGGAATAGGTCGTAAAGCCGTTGTCTTTGTTAAATTTTTCAAAGTTGTTTCTATGAAAGAAATTTCTTCAAAAAAATTCACATCGTTTAAGTCAAATCCGACTTTATCTGAAAGTAATTTAAAATCAACGAAAGTCTCTTTTCCTACTTCCATCCCATAAATGTTTTTTATATCACAGACAATTTCTCCTTTCACAATTCTATAATCTGGCAAATCATCTCTACCTCTATAGCCAACTATTTCGTTGTCAATGTAACGAACTAATTCTTTTTTTTCATTTTTCACTGCAATTTCTTTTGCTTCTAAAAGCAATAAACCGAGAGGAATTTCGGTGTCGTAAAGTTTTTTTAGGAAATCATTCATATCTATATTTATCTAATTAATTAATTTTCAATCTGTCAGTTCGGAAACGCACTGTCGCCCGAAATTGCCGCTAACTCATAAATATACGCACCTTTCTCCATTTTTCAAAACAAATGATATTCAAGTAACCAACAGATTATCAATCATTTTTTCCTTTTATGCAGTGCGCATTTTGTATTGCCAAATCTGTATTGACGCACCTCCGACAATACAAAATGCGTCATTGCATTCAGCCTTCTCCCCAAAAGCCCGCCTGCTTTTCACTTTGTCTTTTCGTACTTCGGGGTTGCCCGGATTTCCCTTTTGGGTTAATACATGCGTTACTGCCATAATCTATAGAGTTTCAAATGTAAATTCTCTACAAAAACCGCCGCAAACATAGACATTATTTTTTGAACGGACAAGAAAAAACTATTTTTTTATTTGAAGATTTGAAAATTTGAAGATTCGATAATTTGAAGATTTGAGTTTTGAATCAGGGTTCAGGGTTCAAAGTTCAAGGTTCAAAGTTCAAGGTTCAAAGAGACTGATAACCAAAGATAATTTTCAAATCCTCAAATCTTCAAATCCTCAAATCCGCGAAGCGGGGGGGAATCTCCCGCATCGCAGCAATGACCGAGTCTCCCAATGCCGTTTTTTCCTCGATATGCCGTAAAATGGAGGAAACGAATGTGTTCTGTTCAAAACCTCCCCGCACCTGCTCGAAATCCATACGCTGTTCGTCGCCGTTTCCGTCGGCTCCAAAACCGGTTTGGGAGGAAAGTGAAAACTCCTTTTTTGCATCCTGATACAGGATACGGTCAAGACTTACCACCGCCTTTTTCCAGTCCTCGACGATGAAAATCACGTCGTCCGGCGTAATTGTATCCATGCCAAAGCCGTAATAAGACCGGATTTTGTCCCATGCCCACGTCCATTCCAACGCATAATAATTCCGGTGAATGTCTTCCAGAATATGATTTATTTCCTTGAGTCTTGTTACTTTGCCCGATTCTATATCATTCAACAGGCTGTCAATCAATTTTTTAGGAGCAATCAGACCGGCAATATCCAGCCATTCGCCCGGACCGTCGTCCGTTTCCGGTTTCAGTTGTTTCCTGAGCGCTTCGACAGACGAAAAAACAGGTCCTTTCAGTCTGGAAATAATGGAATTGCCCAGAAACTTCTTGATGGCGATGTGGTATAAATTAATCCCGTTTTTCAGCGAAGAGTTTTTAATCCGGCAACTTTGATACGAATAATATTCGGACGTATGTCCGCAAGTTTCCTGCAAACCGTGCAAAATATCAATGGCACGGAACATTTTTTGGATGGTGTATGGGCTTAACAGGTTGAAATTGATTTGATCCAGCAGGTTCGGATCTTTCCGCCTGTCCCTTTTGCGGAATTTCTGCGCATCGCGGATGGTTCCGACGCTTCTCAAATTGACGCCCGGCACCAGAATCGTTTCATCCCTGCTTTCAATCAGATAGGAAAAAGGCATGTCCGACGTGTCGGAATTGCGGTAATGACGCCCCATGATCAGGGAGTAGGCGCCTATTTTGGCGGGCCACAAAATGAAGGAATCGCTGGTCGTCTTGCCGCCCCGTTCGATGATGCCCTGGTGAATGGGTCCCAATTTATACATGTGATTGCTCTGGTTGGAGCCGGAACCCGCATTCATGAACGAAAACATGCCGGAAATCAGCAGCGTGGATTTGTGATGGGTAACCGTATAGGGACCGGCAAAAACGGCGTAAGCCTCCCCGTTTTCACCTTGGCAATTGCTGAAAAACAGCGAGTTGCCGGCAGAATAGGTATGTCCCAAATGGCAACCCTGCCCGACAAAACTGCGGGTCAGCATGACGCCGTCCTCAACGCGCGACCCGGAACAGAGAATGAAGTCCCTGGCAATCACGCCGTAGCCGACATGTACGGGATCGTGCTCATTACTGTTGATGCTTCCGTTTTCGAGCCGGAGCGCCCCCTCGATACGGGCGTTGTCGCCGATTTTCAAATTGCGGACGAGTCCGGTATTCATGACGGTTACGTTGTCGCCGATGGTTCCCGTTTCCGAAGCATGTTTTTCGGTGTAGAAACGAACCATCCGGTTGAGATTCTGCACCAGTTTCGGACGGTGGCGGTACAGGGTCAGAATGTAGGCAACGTGCGCCGAAAGTTTGTCGTTAATCATCACTTCCCTGCCTCCCGTCTCATTCAACACGGCTACTTCAACGCCGTTTCCGAAGCCGGATTTTTCATCCGTTACCAGCCGGTTAACGTTTTGGATCACCGTGTTATTTCCGATTTTATAATTGGCAATATAGTTCTGGACATTCTCAATCAGCACGTTATCACCCAATTCACAGTTATGGAGGGAAGCATTGCGAATTCCTGCCGGTTTCTGAAATCCGCCCGGAAAAGTAAACGTTCCGCCGGTTTTTCCTATCTTAACGTTTCCCGAAAATGACACTTTGCGCAGATTTCCGGGGCGAAATTCGAGATGGACTTCTATCAAACTCCAATCGGAAGCCGTACAATCGCGCGATTCCAGCAAGGCGATTTCTTCCGAAGTTAATTTTCTGTATGACATTTTTTCTTCTGTTTTCGGGATGCAAAGGTATAAAAAAATATGGATACTCAATTTTAGGTCTAAAATTGAGTATCCGAAAAATTTAATGGCACACGGGCTTAATTTCAACGATCAAATGTAAATGAAATCAAAATTTATAACTACTTTTGCTCCGAAAAAAAAACAGAAATTATGCGTACTTTTATAATCGCCGACAATCAGGATATTACGAAGGAAGGGTTGATTTCGCTGCTGAAATGCCGGGACATTACCGACATTTTGAAAGTGAAAAATTGCCGGGAACTTGGGATAAAAATATCGCAATATCCTGATTGCGTGATAGTTCTGGATTATACATTATTTGATTTTTCATCGCCCGAGCAGATGCTGAACATGAAGGCGGGCGCCCGGAAATCGGCTTGGATACTGTTTTCCGACGACCTCAAAGAGTCTTTTCTGCGCACGGTATTGCTGAACGACCCGTCATTCAGCGTCGTGATGAAGCGGGACAGCCGGGAAGAAATCAGCGAAGCCCTGTACAGCGCTGAAAACGGCGATGCATTTCACTGTGAAACAGCCCGTTCCATCCTGAACAGCGAAAAATTGAAGCCTGCCCCGGAGGAAAACGAAATTTTGACAAAAACGGAGAAGTTGATACTCAGGGAAATAGCCCTGGGAAAAATGACCAAGGAAATTGCTTTCGAGAAAAAACTCAGTTTTCACACGATCAATACGCACCGCCGCAACATTTTCCGCAAAATCGAGGTAAACAATGTGCACGAAGCCACAAAATACGCCATTCGGAGCGGCTTGGTGGATTTTGTCGAATATTATTTGTAATTTTGCCGCTCTATACATTAAAACAATAACTATGAAAAAATTATTCCTATTTCTCGCAATCATCTCATTGACAGCGTGTTGGCAAGTACAAAAGGAAAAACGGCAAACGGCTGAAAACGTGAAACTTCCGGTAGATACTGCCGCAACGGCGGAGACAGTCGCACTCTACAATCGCCTCTTCCGCCTGCTGGATTCGGGCATTATGGTCGGTCACCAGGACGATTTGGCTTATGGACATTCGTGGTATAAGGAAGCGGGACGCTCTGATGTAAAGGATGTTACGGGCGATTATCCTGCCGTCGCGGGCTGGGAACTCGGACATCTCGAAATCGGCGCGGAATATAATCTGGATTCCGTGTATTTTGCCGATATGAAGCAATATATCAGGGAACACTACGACAGAGGCGGCGTCACGACAATAAGTTGGCACGGCGACAATATCGTAACCGGCTTGACTGCCTGGGATTGCAAGCAGGATTCGGTGGTACGCACCGTTTTGCCCGGCGGCTCCAATCATGAAAAATATTTGATCTGGCTCGACCGTCTGGCTGCGTTTTTCGACGGTTTGAAAGATGCTGAAGGAAAGGCTATTCCGGTGATTTTCAGGATGTATCACGAACATTCGGGCAACTGGTTCTGGTGGGGCAGCGAGCAGTGCATGCCCGAAGAATACAAACAATTGTGGCGGATGACCGTTGAATATCTGCGCGATACGAAAAATGTTCACCATCTGCTGTATGCATATTCACCTTCGGAAACACGCGACGAAACGCATTTTCTGGAACGTTATCCGGGTAATGAATACGTTGATATAGTGGGATTTGACTGTTATGCAGGCGGCAAGGATTCGGCTGCGATAGCACGATACGGGGAAGCATTGGACAGAAATTTGCAAATCGTAACCTCCTACGCTCAAAAGTCGGGCAAAATACCGACCATCGGCGAAACAGGGATGGAATCTGTTCCCTACACCACTTATTTTACGCAAGCCGTTTATCCCGTCATCGGCAAGTATAAAATTTCGTGGGTGCTGTTCTGGCGCAATTCATATCAAAGTTCTATGCCACAGCATTTTTACGTACCTTTTGCGGGACATCCCTCGGCGCCTGATTTCAAACAGTTTACGGATAAGGACAATATTTTG
>JAITMT010000467.1 GCA_031277235.1 Tannerella sp. | reverse complement strand
TGTAATACAATGATAGATGTATCATTTATCTGTCCCGTAGGGACAATATATTGGTAGAAAATAGATTATCTCCTCAATCGGCGTGCCTTTAGGTACGCAATATGTTGGATTATTTTCCCATATCGCGTACCTGACGGCACACTTTTCCCGGAATTACCCCTGGTTCTACCAATATTACATCCCTGACGGGATTTTAGGAGAATATACGGATAATCATATTATTTTTTCATTCATAAACCTCATTCACACCTAATTTTAATAACATAACAACCTCAGTAGCAGAAAATGAGATAAATATACACAAACCTCATTACCTCATTTCAGCAAGAAAAAAATGCGGTAATGAGGTCTAAATACATCAAAATCTGTTGCTCTACTGCGGTTGTTCTGTTATTAAAATTAGGTAAAAATGAGGTTTTGATATGTTTATAAGTTGTTTATGTCGCGTATCCAAGTTGTCAAAAAAGACAGAAAAATGGATATGAGTATCCATAAGCAAGTAACATTTTTTCACTTCCTAAAACCCTCTGCATCAGTTTTTTTTCACGGACGGAGAATTTTTTATTTGTACTTTATGGTAATTTATTTACCTTTGCCCCCGTTTTTAAGAAAATTAATATGGAAAACAACCTCGTAATCGTTGAGTCTCCGGCTAAGGCGAAGACTATTGAAAAGTTTCTCGGCAAGGGATATAAGGTCATGTCGAGTTACGGACATATTCGCGATTTAAAACAAAAAGAGTTCGGCATAGACGTGGAACACGATTTTACGCCCGAATACATCGTGCCGGACGAAAAGAAAAAACTGGTTTCGGAGTTGAAAAAGGCTTCCGACGCCGCTGCCACGGTCTTGCTCGCTTCCGATGAAGACCGTGAAGGAGAAGCCATTGCCTGGCATCTGTCGGAAGTGCTTGATCTGGACAAGGAAAGTACTGAACGCATTGTTTTTCATGAAATCACAAAAAATGCCATCCTCAATGCCTTAAAAAATCCACGCAAGATAGATATAAACTTGGTCAATGCACAGCAGGCTCGCCGTGTGCTGGACAGGATTGTGGGATTTGAGGTGTCGCCAATCCTTTGGCGGAAGGTGAAGCCGGCGCTTTCGGCAGGGCGCGTACAGTCGGTTGCCGTGCGGTTAATCGTTGATCGCGAGCGCGAAATCACCAATTTCAAGACCGAAGCCGCTTACCGCGTCATCGCCAATTTCCTGTTGCCGGACGGAACGACCATTCTCACGGCGAAACTCCATAAACGCCTGAAAGACAAGAAGGAAGCAAAGGATTTTCTCGAATCCTGCAAGGACGCCAACTTCAAAATCGAAGACATCAACACCAAGCCGATGACCAAATCGCCGGCGCCTCCGTTTACGACCTCCACCTTGCAGCAGGAAGCCGCCCGCAAACTCGGTTTCTCGGTCTCGCAGACGATGATGGTGGCGCAGCGTCTTTACGAATCGGGATACATCACCTACATGCGTACCGACTCGGTGAATCTCAGCGATTTGGCGCTCAACACCAGCAAGGAAGCCATTCTCGGTTCCTACGGCAAGGAATATTATAAATTCCGCAAATATCACACGAAAAGTAAAGGCGCCCAGGAGGCGCACGAAGCGATTCGTCCGACCTACATGTCCGCGCCCGAAATCAGCGGAAATGCACAGGAAAAACGGCTGTACGACCTGATTTTCAAGCGTACCATCGCTTCGCAAATGGCTGACGCCGAACTGGAACGCACCACCATCACGGTCGGTATTTCCAACAAAAAGGAGGAAAAATTTATCGCTACCGGCGAAATCATTACGTTTGACGGTTTTCTGCACGTTTACATGGAAAGTTACGACGAAGACGCTGACAGCGAGCAGGAAAACGGACTTTTACCTCCGGTAAACATAAACGAAAAACTGACAATCAAGGATATTATTGCTACGGAACGATTTACGCAACGTCCGCCGCGCTATACCGAGGCAAGCCTTGTGCACCATCTCGAAGAGTTGGGCATCGGTCGCCCTTCCACGTATGCGCCTACTATTCAGACGATTCAGAATCGGGAATATGTCGTGCGCGGCGACCGGGAAGGCACGGAACGTTCATACAACATTCTGACGCTGAAAAACGCCAAAATAACGGATACCGACAAAACGGAAATCACGGGAGCAGACCGCAACAAACTGATTCCTACCGATGTAGGGATGGTTGTAAACGATTTTTTGATGGAATATTTTCCCGGCATTCTGGATTACAACTTCACGGCAAAAGTGGAAAAGGAATTTGACTCGGTAGCCGAAGGCAAAACGGAATGGACGAAGATGATGAAAAACTTCTACAAGGTGTTCCATCCCACGGTAGAAGCGGCTGCAGCCGTCAAAACGGCACACAAAGTAGGTGAGCGTGAATTGGGCAAAGACCCGAAAAGCGGTAAACCGGTGTTCGTGAAAATCGGCAGGTACGGTCCCATCGCGCAGATCGGCGTCTCCAATTCCGAAGATAAAAAGGACAAACCGCAGTTTGCGTCGTTGCTCAAAGGTCAATCCATCGAAACGCTTACCCTGGACGAAGCGCTGAAACTCTTTGACTTGCCGCGTACCGTCGGGCAGTTTGAAGGTGCTGAAATCATAGCCGGAATCGGGCGTTTCGGTCCGTTCATCCGTCACGACGCGAAATATATTTCCATTCCGAAAGATTTGACCGCGCAAAGCATCTCCAAGGAGGAGGCGATAGAACTCATCCGAAACAAACGCGAAAAGGAACAGGAAAAATACATCAAAAAGTTTGAAAATGAGCCTGATCTGGAAATTTTGAACGGGCGATTCGGTCCGTACATAGCCTACAAGGGCAAAAATTACAAAATCCCGAAAAACTCCGAACCTGCCCAATTGACGCTGGATGAAAGCCTGGAAATCATCGCCAATACGCCCGACAAACCGGCTTCCAAACGGCGGTTTGCCAAAAAAAGATAAAAAAATTAATGAATCTCCGTATAAATACCTAAAAGAGTGCAAAAATGAATCCAAAGGATTCAAATATTTATAGAAAACGCCATTTAGATTAATATACGACTCCTTCGGAGTCGAACAGAGGTTGAAATATTTTCTATAAACATGCAATCCCTTCAGGATTGAAAAGATGTTTGGGTATGAAAATAGGGATATACATAGTCGCTCCTTAAAAAGTCCCTTTTATCTGCAAACCTGATATAAAGTTCCAATATATTTCGAAAAAAAGAGACGAAAAATAAATTGCAAAATATTTTCCTTCAGTTTTTCCATCAATCTTTTCAAAGTCCATGCAGCAGCAGCCATAAAGGCATTGATTTGAACGCCTTCCCCGCTCAAGAGGTAGTTCCGGTCCATACGGAAGTCGGTTTTTAAGTGTCCAATTATCGGCTCTATGGCTGCCCGTGTCCTGCACTTTTTGCGCTTGCCATGTTTTTGATACTGACTCTCCCGCGCTTTGGGAGGAGAAGGTATGATGATTTTTACTCCCTTAATTTGAGATTTCCCCTTTCCTCCCCTGTCATAAGCCAATTCTTTGGGAAGCGTTAATTCATTTCCCTGCATTTGATTCAGTAAAGGTTCCATGGTATGTCCGTCAAAGGGATTTTCCAAAAAACCTTTTATGGCAACGATTACCCGGCGGTCTTGGGTTATCTTCCTGCCGTTTTTATCCTTCACCGCGAACTGACCGGCAGTTATCAAGCCGACCTTGTTTCCGAACCCGTATTGTTTGTGAGGCTTGCCTTTGGCGATGCACCGGGTGAAGG
>JAITMT010000421.1 GCA_031277235.1 Tannerella sp. | reverse complement strand
GGCTTATTATGAGGAACTTGTAACCTATCCCGCCGCAAAATGCGTGGCATTGATGAATCCCCTGAGCAATGATTTGAACGTGATGCGTCAGACTTTGCTTTTCGGAGGGCTTCAGAATGTGGAGTTTAACATCAATCACAAGAACAAAAACATTCATTTCTTTGAGTTTGGCAACTGCTATGCGCTGAACGAAGAGAAAAAAGACGGGGCTGACGCCATTTCGGCTTACAAGGAGGAATACAGGCTTGGATTGTGGCTTTCGGGCAACAAAATCGAAAATAACTGGGCGCATACCGACGAAAAAATGTCTGTTTATGAGTTGAAGGCGCACGTTGATAATATCTTGATACGCTTGGGTTTAAATGTCAAAAAACTGGTTTGCACGAGTTTTTCCAATGATATTTTTGCTTCGGGCATGAAAATCGTTTCACCGGCAGGCAAATATCTCGGCGAATATGGAATTTTAAACCGTAAAATACTGAAAATGATGGATATAGACAATGAAGTCTATTTTGCCGAATTGTCCTGGAAAGCGCTGATGAAAGAGGTGCGCAAATTGCAGACGACCTACCGGGATATTCCCAAGATTCCTGCCATCAAGCGGGATTTGGCGCTGCTCATCAACAACGAGATAACATTTGCCGACATCCAAAAAACGGCGGCGGAAAGCGAAAGTAAACTGCTGAAAAATGTGGCGCTGTTCGACGTTTACGAAGGCAAAAACCTGCCCGAAGGCAAAAAATCTTACGCCATAAGTTTCTACTTGCAGGACGAGGAAAAAACATTGAATGACAGGCAAATAGACGACATCATGCAGAAAATTCAGAAAAATCTCGAAAACAAATTGGGCGCAAGTCTTCGATAACACAAAAAATCTTCAAATCATCAAATTTTCAAATAATTAAATCAAAAAATATGGGAAGAGCGTTTGAATACAGAAAAGCAAGAAAAATGAAACGGTGGGGCAATATGGCTCGCGTTTTCACCAAACTGGGGAAAGAGATCATGATTGCAGCCAAATCGGGCGGTCCCGACCCCGAAACCAATCCGCGCCTCCGGGTGCTGATACAGACGGCAAAAAAGGAAAACATGCCGAAAGAAAATGTGGAACGTGCCATCAAAAAGGCTATTTCCAAGGACTTTACGGATTACAAGGAGATGAATTACGAAGGCTACGGTCCGCACGGAATCGCCGTTTTCGTGGAAACGGCAACCGACAACACGACCCGCACCGTGGCTAATGTGCGCAGTTATTTCAACAAACACGGCGGCTCGCTCGGCACGACCGGTTCGCTGGAATTTCTTTTCGACCACAAGTGCGTGTTTCACATCGCCCCGAAAGAGGGCGTTTCGCTGGAAGACCTTGAACTTGAACTCATTGACTACGGCGTTGACGAAGTCTATGAAGACGAGGGAGAAATCGTTCTTTACGGTGAATTTGCGCAGAACTCCGCCATTCAGAAGTATCTGGAAGACAGCGGCTACGAGATTACGTCGAGCGAATTTGTCCGCATCCCCAACGATGTGAAGGACGTAACGTCCGAACAGCGCGAAGCGGTAGAAAAACTCATCGAAAAAATTGAGGAGGACGAAGACGTGCAAAACGTTTTCCACAACATGCGCGAAGACGAAGAGGTATAAAAATTGAAAAGCCTGAACTCACGTTCAGGCGTTTTCACATTAACCATTAATAAAACTTTTTACCTTAAAAAGAACTAATAATATGAAGAAGTATTACGTTTTTATGACACAAAAGTACAACGGCTTTTAGAAACGTGAACTATCTTCATTCCTTTTTTTATCCAATCTCTTGACTTAATGTACAAAACTTATCGTTTCTGAGTACAAAAGCCTGATTTTCTTTGTAAAAAAATGACTGATATATATTATAAATATTTGTAAGCCAAATGATAGATTATTTATTTATATGATATATTCATAATTCAAAGCAACTTCGCGGAAAAACAAAAAGATAAAAAAGCCGCATACGGAAAGTTTCAAAACCGTGCTCAGAACGAAGCCGATGAATGCGCCGAATCCCGCTTTCACGGCGGCTCGCGTCTCTTTCTTTGAAATCAGTTTTTCGCCCAAAACCGCTCCCAGAAAAGGAAAAATCAACAATCCCCAGGGCGGCAAAATGAATATCCCAAGAACTACGCCGACCATGCAGCCGATATTGCCCCATTTCGTCCCGTTCCATTTTTTTACGCCTAAAATCGGTAACAGATAGTCGGTTACGAGCGTTACGGCAACCAGCAACCCGCAAAAAATCAGTATCCAAATTGAAAAATGTACTTTCGATGTTAATTCCAACAAAATCAGACCGATAAACGACAACGGCGGACCCGGTATCGCCGGCATCACACTCCCCACAACGCCTCCCAACACGCATACAATTCCTGCTATAATTAAAAAAATGTCCAATCCCATATTATTTTTTCGTTTTTATTTCGGACAAAATTACAGTTTTTTTTTCAAAATAATTGCAAAATCAAAATAAATACATTAACTTTGCAACGTATTTGGGAACGTATTGCATTGAATATTAAAATATATCATTTATGAAAAAGTTAAACAGAAAACT
>JAITMT010000418.1 GCA_031277235.1 Tannerella sp. | reverse complement strand
AAAAATCAAACGGAATATGCAAACAAGTGACTATTTGGACAAATTACGGCAATTCAAACAACAGTATTCTGCGGAATATGGAATAGAACGTATCGGTATTTTCGGTTCGGCGGCTCGTGGCGAACAAACTGAAAACAGCGATCTTGACATCTATTATGAAGGAAAACCGATGGGGCTGAAATCACTGGTGGAATTACCGATGCAACTTGAAGAGTTTTTGGGAATGCCGGTGGACGTGGTAAGAAAACATGAAAATTTACGTCCTGCTTTTGTCAAACGAATCATGCAAGACATTATTTATGTATGATAAAACGCTAATCATTGAAACCGTCGAGCATATGGAACAGTTGATTGAAAATCTGCTCGAAAGCACATCGGCAATATCAGATATAAGCCGGTTACCGGAAACACCCGACGGCATGTTACGTTTGAACGGAATTTGTATGTGTTTCATAATCATTGGTGAAGAGGTAAAACGAATAGACAAATATTCCAACAAAGAACTGTTACCCGAATATCCTTCCATACCCTGGAAAAGCGTGATGGGGATGCGCGACAGAATAGTGCATGGCTATTTCCAAATTGATATTGATGTTGTCTTTGAAGCATTGAAAAACGAAATTCCACCACTGCTTAATGTGATAAAACAGATGAAAAAGGATTTATCCCGTTAATGGTAAAGGAATGAGAGAAACTTTGTCAGGGCAGTATTCCGGGTATAACCCCCAATCGTTACCGCTTTATTGGGGGTTTTCATAAAAAAATTCATTTTCCCTTTGGGGGATTTTCAAGGTTCATTCGTTATAGGATAAAATCAAATTGATACGAATGGATAGAACGGAAAAAATTATCGGTTATTTTGAAGGACAATTGTCTGAAAAGGAAAGAGTTGCCTTTATGAAGGAGGCTGAATCCGATCCGGCGCTGCGGAAGGAAATTCTTGATTATCAGAATGTGCGTGGGATATTGTCTTTGAAAGACGCCGGTACGGACAAGGAAACCGCTGAATTTCATTATGCCCTGTTGATGGAAAAATATAACAAACGAATGTTTTGGCGCAAGGTTCGCCGGACGGCGGGATATGTGGCGGCGGCTTGTGTGCTGTTTTTCCTCGGCATGACGGTTTCAAGTCTGATGAATCATAAAGATACTCAAAGTCAAACCGTTGCCGTTGAACAGGAATTGATGGTACCATCGGGACAGCGGGCGCGGATAACGCTTCCCGACGGCTCCGTTGCGTGGCTCAATGCCGGTTCGACGCTGAAATATCCGTCTGTTTTTGAGGGGAATGACCGGCGTGTCCAATTGACGGGCGAAGCCTTTTTCGACGTTGTGTCGAACAGAAATAAACCTTTCATCGTGAACGCGGGAAATCTGTCCATCAAGGCGTTGGGCACGAAATTCAACGTTTCCAATTATCCCAAAGCCGATTATTTCAACGCCATTCTGGTGGAAGGAGAAATTGATGTGTATTCATCTGAGAATAAGAAGGATAAACATTCCCTATCGCCCAATGAACAAATTTTCGTTGAAAATGGAAAATTCCATACGGAACAGTCTTTCGACCGCGACCAATTGTTGTGGAAAGACGGCGTCTATTCCTTTAAGCATGAGAACATTGAAGAAATCATCAAGAAACTGGAACTGTACTATGACGTGAAGATTATCGTGAAAAATCAGCGCCTCCTGCAGTACAAATATACCGGAAAATTCCGGCAGCGCGACGGCGTGATGGAAATCCTGCGCATGATACGGAAAATACACCAGTTTAAAATCGAAAAGGATGAAGAATTGAATCAAATTACCATAAGTTAAACCTCTAATACATAAATGCCTATGAAGAATACCAAGTGAAAAAACTAAAACCGGCTGACGCTCCAACATCAACCGGTTAGCGTAAAGCAAATACCGTGTTAATTATTAAATTATTTACTTTTACAATGCAAAAATATGAAAAAAAAACGATTATTTAGTTTTAGATTAAAAAATAATGAACTTTTCCGTGTTATGAAAATATCACTACTTCTCTTATTCTGTTGCGTATTCAATATGATAGCCATTAACAGCGATGCGCAAAACGCAACAATCAGACTTTCGTCGAAAAACATGAGTATAGCCCGTTTTTTCGATGAAATAGAAAAGCAAACGGATTATCTGGTTGTTTACAGCAACAGCGAAGTGAATACCGGTCAATCCGTTACATTCGACAAGACCTCCGGCAGCGTGTCCGAGTATTTGCATGAAGCGTTCTCGGAAAGCGAATTGAACTACGAGTTTGAAAACGACTACATCGTCCTGTCGAAGCGGGCAATCCTGCAATCTACACAGCAAACGGGCAGACGGATTTCCGGGAAAGTATCGGACGCCAGCGGCGAAGCCATCATCGGTGCAAGCGTGATAGAGAGAGGTACAAGCAATGGCGTCGCTACAGATGTGGGCGGAAATTTTTCGCTGAATGTGGGGGAAAATGCCGTGTTGCGGATTTCCTATCTCGGATACATTACGCAGGAAGTTGCGGTGGGGAATCAGACGCAGATTAATGTAACCTTGAATGAAGACACTCAATCTTTGGATGAAGTGGTGGTTGTGGGGTATGGTACACAGAAGAAGGTGAATCTGACGGGAGCAATAGCTACTGTGGGTTCAAGAGAATTTGAAAACCGACCGATTACAAATGCTGCGGATGCCCTTCAAGGGAAGGTAGCAAACTTGAACGTGTATAATTCAGATGGAGGTCCCGGATCTACAGCGGACTTTAATATTCGCGGATATGCCGGAAAAAGCGGCGCCGGCGGAGCCACTTATACTCCGCTAATCATTGTGGATGGAGTGACCGGTTATTTTGATGACCTCAATCCCAACGATATCGAAGCTGTTACCGTACTGAAAGATGCTGCGTCAAGCGCTATTTACGGAGCACAAGCGGCTTATGGCGTCATCCTTGTAACCACAAAATCGGGAAAACGTAACCAGAAAGCAACTATCACCTACAACAACAATTTAGCGTGGCATAATCCTACTGTTTTACCGAAAACAGCAGGTTCATTGGAGTTTGCAAGATTATTCCGTGAAGCATCTATCAATGAAGGCGGCGGAGGTGTTATCGACTCGGAAACCATGGATCGCATTGAGAAATACTATAATGATCCGACGAGTATACCGAATAACGTACCGCAATTGTCTGATCCCGAAAGGTGGTCCGATTGGGGTGACGGACGTAGCAATGCCAACGAGGACTGGGCAAATGCCATGTTCAAAAAATGGCAGATGAACCAAACGCACAACTTATCGATACAAGGTGGGACTGACCGCTCGTCGTACATGATGTCAATTGGATATTTGCACTCCCAGGGTAAACTTAGATATTACGATGATTATTACGAACGTTTTAACGTTGCCAGCAGGCTCAGCGTTGATATAACTAATTGGTTAACAGTTGGCATGAATTTCCGTTACGCCAAGGACAAGAATGATACTCCGGCATATTACATGGAGCCGAATGGAGGTATCAACAGTTTGATCAATTGGATATGGGTAGTTTGGCCCACCATCCCGGTGCTGGATCCAAACGGGCATTTTTCACCGGCAGGCCGTATGGCGTTCATTGGCCAGGCAAATCCCCATCTCACCTATACCGATAATTTTTGGGGAACAGGAACTGCATTGTTCAAGATACTACCCGGCTTGACTGCCAATCTTGATTTTACATATAATAAATGGATGAACAAGCTAACTTATTCGAAAGGATTGATTTACTCATGGTCGGTTTCTAACGAGCCATATATGGACAGTAGTAGCCCTCAAACGACACAGATATGGCAAAACGCTCAGAACGATGATTTTATATCTACACAGTTTTATACAACCTATGAAAAGGAATTTGGAGATCATTCTTTCAAGATTATGGGTGGGATGCAGCAGGAAAACAAAAATAATTATTCACTCAGCGCTGACAAGAGAGCCTTGATTCTGCCCGAGCAGCCCTCTATTTCGACAGCTACGGGAGTGGTTGCAGCTGACGATGCGCTCGACCATTGGGCTACACGCGGTTTCTTCGGGCGAATCAACTATTTTTACAAGAGTAAGTATCTGCTTGAATTAAATGTTCGTAAAGATGGTTCGTCGCGCTATTATACAGGTCAAAAATGGGGTACGTTCCCGGGTATCTCGGCAGCATGGAATATTGCCCGTGAGGACTTTTTCCAAAACTTGCAGAAATATGTTTCCGAATTGAAATTCAGGGTTTCATACGGAGAGCTTGGCAATATGAGGGGAGTACCCTATCAGTATATTTCTACGATTTCCTATAATCCTACATCTAATTATATTATGGGTGGCGAAAGGATAGGGGCTTTTGGAACACCCGGATTGATTGCATATAATACCTGGGAAACGAATCGCAGTTTAGACTTTGGACTCGATATCATGACGTTAAATAATCGTTTAACGGCAGCTTTTGACTGGTATCAAAGGGATATCATTGGGTTGATCGCGCAGGGAGAATCACTTCCGGCAGTTTTAGGAGCCAGGTCGCCCAGCACTAACAATGCCGATCTGAGGACTCGAGGTTTTGATCTATCCTTAAGCTGGAGAGATCAATTGACTTTGGACAGTAAGCCGCTTACTTACAGAATGTATGTCAACCTGTCCGATTATAGGGGAAAAGTCTTGAAATACTCCAATCCCAGCGGTTTGTTAAGTGATTGGTACGTTGGGAAAGATTTGGGCGAAATATGGGGATATACTTCCGACCATATTATGATTGACGCAGATGAAGCTGCTCAGGTAAACAGTAGCGGTTTTCAATCATTTTTCGGTTCGAACTGGAGTAAGGGCGATATGAAATATAAGGATATTGACGGGTCGGGAAAGATCGACAACGGGACAAATACGCTGGATAATCCGGGTGATCAATCCATTATAGGGAACAATACTCCCAGATACAACTACGGCTTCGGGTTTAGCGCTGAATGGAACGGTTTCGACTTGGGCGCCCTTTTTCAGGGAACGGGCAAAAGAGATATGTGGCTTAGCGGACGTTTATCGTGGGGACTCGGCGGTGGACAATGGGGTTCAAATGTCTGGAAAAACACCCTGGATTCATGGAGAGAAGACGAAAGTAATCTTGATCCTTACTGGCCGAAATTTTATTTGAGCAGCACGGGAAAAAATTTGCGAACTCAGACCAAATACTTGAACAGTGCCGCATATTGCCGTTTAAAAAATCTGCAATTTGGATATACCATACCCAAGTCTGTTACACAAAAAATATCCATGGAAAAATGTCGCATCTATTTCAGTGGAGAAAACTTGTTCACCTTCTCCAGGATTAATGAAAACTTCGATCCTGAAGCTCCGGGAGATAATGTATATCCATTGACCAAATCAGTTTCTGTAGGATTCAATATAACATTTTAATTATAAGATAATCATGAGTACAAAAATCAATATTTTAAACATCTGCATAGTAATCTTTTTGACATCCTGTTCAAACGATTTTTTGACAAGAGATCCCTTGGATACGATCACCGATGTCAGTCTTTCGTTCACGGCTGATGAATGCCGACTTTATGTCAATCAGTACTATCCTAACTTTTGGGGCTCAGGTACCTCCTATATTTATCACAACGATTTGGGATCAGACAATCTTCTTTCGTATAGTTACAGTAACAATCCTGATCTGATTAAGGATTTCCGTCAGGTTCCAGAGTCAGGTGGAGGATGGAGCGACTCCGAGTGGGGAAGGGTAAGAAGTGTCAATTTTCTTCTTGACAATTACCAAAAATCAAAGGAAATAGATAAGGCAGAACCGTTTGTGGGAGAAGCCAAGTTTTTCAGGGCGTTCTTTTATTTTGAACAATTTCTGAAAAAATTTGGTGGCGTGCCGTGGATTGAAACGCAAATTTCGCAGAATAGCGAAGAACTTTATGCACCCCGATTACCTCGGCACGAAATTGCCGATCACGTATTGGATGATCTTGACTGGGCTATAGAAAAGGTACCTTCGTTCAATGCTCAGTTGCCCGGGCGCATTTCAAAAGAAGTGGCGTTATTGTACAAAGCACGCATTGCGTTGTACGAAGGAACATGGGAGAAATACCATGCAGGAACAGTTTTTGCCGGGAATGGCGATGTGAAAAAATACCTCGAAACGGCGCGGGATGCTTCGCTTGCCGTAATTAATTCGGGGTTTTTCGAAATCGACAATGTTGGAGTTGAAGACGGCTACCACATTTTATTCAATCAATGGGATTATTCCCAAAGTAAGGAAGTCATGCTGTGGAAAAAATTTGACCGCTCACAGGGACTTTGGCACAGCGACAACCGGAATCCCGGGCGTAACGGCGCCAGTGTAGGCCTGACCAGATGGCTGGTTGAATCATATCTATGTATTGATGTTGATGGAAAAGCGAAACCTATCCATCTCGCATCCAACTATCAAGGTGACGATAATGAGTTGAGAGTCATTGCTAACCGGGATCCCCGGCTAAGTCAAACGATGTTTACGCCCGGAAGACCAAGAACCATCGAAAACAAGAAAGATACGACCGTTATTTTCACCAAGCCTAACATTAATTATTCCGACGCTGAAAAATGTTCAACGGGATACGAATTGGCTAAAGGAGCTGATCCTGACGCTGACGAACAAATAACCGTTACCGGAAGTATCAAGGCCAGCATTATATTCCGCTACGCCGAAGCCTTGCTGATTTATGCCGAAGCTCGCGCAGAACTGGGCGAACTGACACAAGCTGACTTGGATATGACTGTCAATAAGTTGCGCGATCGCGTGGGAATGCCTCACCTCACACTTGATCCGGGATATGTCGATCCGAATGGTGAATTTACGATAGCAAGAGGATATGAAGGAGTTGCAGTTTCAAACCTTTTACAGGAAATCAGACGCGAACGCCGTGTAGAATTTGCCTGCGAAGGCTACAGAAACGACGATTTGAAACGTTGGCGGGCGCATCATCTTTGGAATAATGATAAAATTCAGGGGGCAAAAACTTCCCAGTTCAAAGACCTTTCCTGGTTAACTGCATTTTTCAGTACATTCCCTGTACCGGCGGCAATCAGTGGTGGATACGACGAGTTCATTAACACTACGGTGGCTAAATGGGTACCCGAAAGTGTTGAAGGAAATAACTATTGGACGGATAGCGAAGGTTATTTCTCCCCCTACCAGCGGTTTATTCCCGGTGGTTATTTTGAGTTTGACCCCAATAAGTCATATCTTTTACCGTTACCGATTGATCAGAGAGTATTGAATCCCAATCTCACTCAAAATCCCGGTTGGGATAAATAATTTTATTAACTTGCACTGTGTCAAAAATTCGTTTTTGACACAGTGTTATTTAAAAATCATTCATATGAAAAAGTATTTTATTTTTACAGTTTTAACAGTATCATTTCTATTGGTAAAGAATGATATTCAAGCCCAATGGGTGAAACATGAAGGTGGTCCCGTATTGGGTGGTGGAGATTTAGGAACCGTCTTCGACATCTTTGTACTGAAAGATGGAAATCAGTACGTCATGTATTCATCATGGCGTCCGAAGAGAAGTGTCGCTATATCAACCGGTACCGATGGCGTGCATTGGACAACTCCCGAAATTGTCTTGGGACCAAATGATGAAACGGATTGGGAAGACGACATCAATCGTCCGTCGGTGCTGATTAAAGACGGTTTATACCATATATGGTACACCGGACAATATAAAGGTAAAAATTCATCTATTGGCTATGCTATCAGCAAAGACGGGAAAAATTTTGTTCGTCAAAGCGACAAACCGGTACTTTCTCCCACTGAACCTTGGGAAAAAGTGGCTGTTATGTGTCCGCATGTTATCTGGGACGAAAAGGAGAATATTTACAAAATGTGGTATTCAGGCGGAGAACAGTACGAACCGGATGCAATAGGCTATGCTACCAGCAAAGACGGGTTACATTGGGAGAAGCGTCGCCAACCGGTTTTTTCTGCAGATCCGTCTAAAGAATTTGAAAAATACAAAGTAACCGCCTGTCAGGTAGTCAAACGTAAAAATGATTATCTCATGTTCTATATAGGATTTGCAGATATCAACTTTGCCCAAATAGGTATGGCGCGGTCGAAAAACGGTATCGACAACTGGGAGCGGTATAGCGGCAATCCAATTATATCGCCTACTCCCGGTACATGGGATGCAAACGCATGTTATAAGCCATTTGCCATACCGGAGAAAAATCGGTGGCTGCTATGGTACAATGGTCGAAACGGAAGTGTGGAACAGATAGGATTAGCAATTCATTACGGGGCTGATTTAGGATTTTAAGCGATGAGAATGTTCCTTTTGTTTATCTGGTTTATCTTTTTGCAAGGATGTAGCGCCCTGTATGGACAAAATACGGTTGCTGACCGGTTCATTCCGCTCGCTGTTGTGGGTGATTATGTTGAAAAATTCAATGCAGGCGACGACGAATTGATTACAACTTACATTTCCAACAGTCAGGCAACCGGGTTCCTTTCAGCAAATATTCCACGATTCGAATGTCCCGACAAACAGGTGGAAGAGATATATTATTTCCGGTGGTGGACTTTCCGTAAACATATTCGGCAAACGCCTGAAGGTTTTATTATCACGGAATTTTTACCGGATGTACCATGGGCTGGTAAATATAATGCCATATCCTGTCCCGGTATGCATCATTTCAACGAGGGGCGATGGTTACATGATAGCCGGTACTTGAACGATTACGCTTACTATTGGCTTAGGAAAGGCGGAAATGTCAGAAGCTACAGTTTCCCGATAGCCTACGCCTTATATAGTCAATATTTGGTAAGCGGTCATAAATCTCTTGCTGTGGATCTATTGCCTGATCTTATTACTAATTTCGCAGCATGGGAAAAAGAGCGGTATGATTTTTCCCGTGGGTTGTTTTGGCAGTCGGATGATCGCGACGGTATGGAAGTTTCTATTTGTGGTAGTGGTTATCGCGCTACCATCAACTCATATATGGCAGCAGAGGCAAAAGCGATTGCAAAAATCGCTCAACTTTCCCGACGTCCCGAATCGCAGCTGTTCTTCGGAAAATCCTCACAAATACAGACTAACATGTTGCAAACGCTCTGGGACAAAGAAGCAGATTTTTTTAAAGTTTTACCTCGTATGGAAGGGGCTACGCTTTGCAATGCACGTGAATTACATGGCTATACCCCTTGGTATTTCGATTTAGTAGAAGATTCGAGTTACGCCCAAGCCTGGAAATTTCTGATGGATTCGTCGTATTTTTATGCACAATATGGTCCAACCACAGCTGAACAATGCCATCCCGATTTCAAAATTTCATACGAAGGACACGAATGCCAGTGGAACGGTCCTTCATGGCCTTTCGCAACCGCTGTCACATTGACCGGCTTAGCTAATTTACTAAATACCCAAAGTCAAAATTATATTTCGAAATATGACTATGTAAAACTTTTGCTGATTTATACCCAATGTCAGTATTTAACCAAAGAAAACGGCGCAATAGTTCCATGGATCGATGAAAATATCAATCCGTTTACCGGCGACTGGATTTCGCGTACACGCTTGAAGACATGGGAAAATGGCGCTTGGTCTAATGCGAAAGGAGGAGTAGAAAGGGGCAAAGATTACAACCATTCCACCTATTGCGACTTGATAATCAGTGGACTGATAGGTATAAGGCCGCAGGAAGATAATACACTGATAGTCAATCCTCTATTGCCAAATGGAATATGGGATTATTTTTGTTTAGAGGATGTTGTGTATCATGGAAAAAAAATAACAATCCTATATGACAAAACGGGAACGAAATACAATAAAGGAAAAGGGTTGATGCTATTTGTCGATGGAAAACAAAAAGCATCGTCGCGGACTATATCACAGCTGAAATGTAAACTTTAATATTTTTGTAACACTTTAGAACAAATCAAATTAATAAATAAGTTAAAGCAATATGCAAACAAAATTTTTTATTCTTTTAAGTGTATTTTTGTGGCGTGCTTGCGGTTCAAATGTAACTACACAGACAGAAACGTCATTTACTGTTCCTGACTGGAGGCAAACACACTGGCAGGAAGTTCCGGAAAATCCGATGATAGGTGCAGATTTTGTAAATCCCGATTTGGCTATTGGAGATCCTCAAGTATTGACTCCGAATGATTTTGACGGGCAATGGCACATGTTTTATCACGGTTTTGGCTTTTCAAAGATTGCCACTTTCTTTCATCAGATCTCAGATGACGGTCTTCATTGGACAGAAGCTTCACGTCAAGATGGAGATATTGAAATGCAATACATGTTTTGTGACGGAGATAGATGGATACAGTATTACACAAGTCAGGCACGTATTAGCGGAGATACGTCGCTCCTCAAGTACAGTAATGTGATTCGTGCCCGAACTACGAAGGATTTCATAAACTGGTGCTCCGGTCAATATTATTTTACCCGAGACCCCAGCAGAGCGTGAAGGTTACACGGTGCAAACCCGCAATCCGTGCGTCATTCTGTTACCGGACGGTCGGTACCGCATCTACTACAGTGGAGGTACAGTTTACCTGAGTGATTGTGGATATGGAGAACCAAAGAATATTTTTTGCGCCGAATCCGATAATCCATTAGGACCTTTTAAAAAGAGAGGGGAACCGATATTAACCCCTGACGTAAACTTACCTTATCGTAATTATGGGTGCGGTGGATTTAAGGTTTTTGGATACAAGAGTGGTTATATTGCATTTTACAATCCCATCTATATTGATGAAAATCAAAAATCTCGTTCGGAAATACGTATGTTGTACAGCGTAGATGGCATTGACTGGAAAGAATCGGATTACAATCCGATTGTTACCCCTGATTCGAATTATGCTTGGAGGTCAGCAATTATTTATCAATTAGACGTAATCTTTTGGGATGATGCCTTGTGGATGTACTTTAATGCACGTGAAGGTTGGCGTGGTGGGATAGAAAGGATTGGCGCCGTACGTTTGCCACTTAATGGGAATGAACCTTTAGTAAAACTTCAAAAACCGTTTAAAAATAAGGGAAAATTATTCATCCGGTAAGATGTTGATTGTAGTTTACAAAAAACTTACCCTCTTTCCGCATTGAATTTGACGGAAACTACACACTTCTCCGCGAACAACTGATTGCCGACGGGCAACGTTTGGAATATCAGAAATAACAATTATCTTTGCAGGCTAAATTGCATCAACCATGAAAGGTATAATTCTTTCATTCTTATCGGTTATAACATTCTTTTTTGCCTGCAACCAATTTCTGAACCGGGATTTTTACAAAATTAACAAAATTTACAGGATTAACAAAATAGGCGTTAGTATGTTTACCCGTTTATCCGTTTACCCGTTTTCACCCCCAATGAAGCGAAGCGATTGGGGACGGACGGGCGGATGGGTGGACGGGAACACGGATAAATGGTGGTTATGAGTTTTATTTTATAAATTTTCCTCTTATCCTTCTACCCAATTTTCTAAAGTTCCCCGCAGGTTCGCAATGAAAGAAAATGTAGTTTTTAGAAGCGCCCCTAAATTATTT
>JAITMT010000356.1 GCA_031277235.1 Tannerella sp. | reverse complement strand
AGTTCAAGGTTTAAGGTTCAAAGTTCAAGGTTCAAAGTTTAATGGGTATTACAATTTTAGGGATTGAATCATCGTGCGACGATACTTCCTGCGCCGTCATTCGGGACGGCGTTTTATTGTCGAATATCATTGCCAATCAGTCTGTTCATCAGGCTTACGGTGGGGTAGTGCCCGAACTCGCTTCGCGGGCGCACCAGCAAAATATTGTTCCGGTCGTTGCGGAAGCAATCAGGAAGGCAGGTATTCAACCGTCTGATTTATCGGCAGTTGCTTTCACGCGCGGTCCGGGCTTGCTCGGTTCCTTGCTCGTAGGTACCTCATTTGCAAAGGGTTTTGCGCTTTCTTTACATATTCCGATGATAGAAGTCAATCATTTACAGGCACATGTGTTGGCGCATTTCATCCGGCAAAATCCGGAGGACAGCAATCATCCTGCTTTTCCGTTTCTCTGTCTGCTGGTTTCCGGAGGTAATTCGCAGATTATCAAGGTAAATGCGTATAATGATATGGAAGTGATCGGACAAACGATAGACGACGCCGCCGGCGAAGCATTTGATAAGTGCGCCAAAGTCATGGGATTAGGCTATCCGGGCGGTCCCGTTGTGAATCGCCTTGCCAACGAAGGCAATCCCGATGCATTTAAATTCAGCAAACCGCATATTCCGGGTTACGATTACAGTTTCAGCGGGCTAAAAACCTCATTTTTATATACTTTGCGCGACGAACTCCTCACCAAACCGAACTTTATCGAGGAACGGAAAACCGACCTGTGCGCCTCGCTGCAAAAAACGGTAGTTGAAATTTTAATGGACAAACTGCGCAAGGCAGCAAAAGATTTGAACATCAATGAAATAGCCACAGCGGGCGGCGTATCGGCAAATACGGGTCTGCGCGACGCGATGAAAGAACATGCCGAACGTCTTGGCTGGAAAATCCATCTTCCCCCCAACGCCCTGACCACCGACAACGCCGCCATGGTCGCCATCACGGGCTATTACAAATTTTTAGACAATGATTTCTGCGAAATGGACGCTGTACCTTTTGCGCAGGTTAAAATTAATTGAAAATCAGTAAGATGAACGTAGAAATTATCACCATAGGAGACGAATTATTGATTGGGCAGGTGGTGGACACCAATTCTGCCTGGATGGCAAATGTGTTGAATGACAGCGGATTCAAGGTTACGCGAAAAATTACGGTCGGCGACGTTGAGGAAGATATGCTGAAAGCCATTGACGATGCGTTTCAAAATGTTTCAATCGTCTTGTTGACAGGTGGTTTAGGTCCTACAAAAGACGATTTGACCTTGAAAGTCCTGTGTCAATATTTTGATTCGGAACTTCATTTTTCGGAGGATGTTTTGAAAAACATTGAAGAAATTATTCTACAGAGAGGGTTTATTATCAACGAATTAACCCGCAATCAGGCAATGGTTCCCGACAAGGCGACCGTCATCCAGAACAAAATGGGTACGGCGCCGTGCACGTGGTTCGAAAAAGACGGTAAAACGCTGATTTCCATGCCCGGCGTACCGTATGAAATGAAATGGCTGATGACCCATGAAATAATACCGCGCTTGCGTGAAAAATTCAATCGTGATTTGTTCATAAAACACGCAACCATCATGGTTTCGGGACTGACGGAATCGGAACTTGCCTTGAGATTAACGGATTTTGAAAATGATTTGCCTGATTTTGTGAGACTTGCCTATTTGCCGCAATACGGTATTATCCGCCTGCGACTTTCGGCGTATGTTGATAGCGAAAAGCAAGCCAATGAGGCAATTAGCCGTTTGAAAACGCTATTGATGGCAATTGTCAGGGATTACGTGATTTACGACGATGACCGGAAAATAGAAATCATCGTCGGCGAAGAACTGCGCAAAAGAAGTTTAACTGTCGGAACAGCAGAGAGTTGTACGGGAGGCGCTATCGCATCGCTGATTACGTCCGTCCCCGGAAGTTCGGATTATTTTACCGGAAGCGTGGTCTCCTATTCCAATTCCGTAAAAATCAATGTATTAGATGTATCAAAAAGTGATTTGGAAACGTATGGCGCTGTCAGCAAGCCGGTTGTAGAGCAAATGGCGCGAGGCGCATTGCGCGTGTTGGGTTGCGATTATGCCATCGCCACAACGGGCATTGCCGGTCCGGGCGGCGGAACGGACACAAAACCTGTTGGTACCGTGTGGATTGCGATTGCCAACGGTACGAAAGTCGTTTCCAAAGAATACCGTTTCACCAAAGAACGTGAACAAAACATCACCCGCACCGCCAACGCCGCGCTGATGATGTTGATGAAGCAGTTATCGAGTTGATAATCAACTCAATATTCTTTCGATCTTGTCAAGTTCTTCTTCGCTGAAATTCAAGTTCTTCAGCGCTCCTATCGCGTCGAGCACCTGTTCGGGCTTGCTGGCGCCAATCAGGACGGACGTAACGCGAGGGTCTTTCAACAGCCACGCCACAGCCATTTGCGCCATTTTTTGTCCGCGTTGCCGGGCTATCTCGTTGAGGAGAAGCACCTTTTCAATTTTTTCCTGCGTAACGTCCGATTTTTTCAGGAAAAAGCCTATTGCCGCCCGCGAATCTTCGGGAATCCCGTTCAGATAGCGGTCGGTGAGCAATCCCTGTGCCAGCGGCGAAAACGGAATACAGCCCACGCCATTTTCTTCGAGTGCGTCCAGCAAACCGCCTTCGACCCAGCGATCAAACATGGAATATCTCGGCTGGTGAATGAGGCAGGGCGTGCCCAACTCTTTCAATATTTGAAACGCACGGCGCGCCTCGTCCGCAGGATAATTCGAGATGCCTGCATACAGCGCTTTCCCCTGACGGACAATCAGATCCAGCGCCGACATCGTTTCCTCAAGCGGTGTGTCGGGGTCGGGGCGGTGATGATAAAAAATATCCACATAATCCAGTCCCATGCGTTTCAGACTTTGGTCGAGCGACGAAACGAGGTATTTCTTGGAACCCCATTCTCCGTAAGGTCCCTCCCACATGTAATAACCGGCTTTGGATGAGATGATTAACTCATCACGATAGCCTTGCAGATCGGTTTTCAGAATCCTTCCGAAAGTTTCTTCAGCGCTGCCCGGAGGCGGTCCGTAGTTGTTTGCCAGGTCGAAGTGCGTAATTCCGCCGTCGAACGCGGTACGAACAATGTTTCGGCAATTTTCATGCACATTTACGCCGCCGAAATTGTGCCACAAACCGAGCGAAATCATCGGCAAATTGATACCGCTACGCCCGCAGCGCCGGTATTCCATAGTGTTATAACGAGAGTCAGATGGTTGATACATAGTTGTTTATTTGTAAATAGTTATATTTTAATTTCTTTATGAGCGTACAAATATCAACATTTTAACGGATAAAAGCAACTTTATTCAAAGAAAAATGCAGGCTGAATTTACAATTTCAGTATTCGGTAAAAATGATATTTCCAACATTGTCCGTGACCCTTGCGACGTGCTTGAGGGTGTTTTTCGGATCAAGCAATGTCCAGTGATTCACTGCATAAAGTACGATTTGTCGGTTCAACAGCGAATCCAACTGATGAAGAATCCCTGCCTCGTTTGCAACGCGATTCAGGTAATATATTTTTTCATCTCCTTTAATTTTGATAACAATATCCTGATTTTCAGTATGATATTGATATTTATCAAGTGTGCCTTCGATTTTAGTACAATCCTTTTCTTTCGGATTCACAATCGGTCTGAACGTCAGAATACCCAAGAGCACGATTATAATTGAAACCGCTATCCAAAATCTTGAACTTTTTAACATCCGTTTTTTCATTTTGTTTTTTATTGAAACGTAAAAATCGGTAAAAAATTATTCGGTTTAGTAGAATTTTTTCCGGTTTGAGAAAAAGTATTAACTTTGTAACCTGAAGCGTATTGAAAAACGGAATATTAACTATTAACTATTTATATATTATGTACTTACTGGGATATGACATCGGAAGTTCATCGGTAAAAGCCTGTTTGGTGGAAGCCGAAAACGGGAAAATTGTAGCGTCGGATTTTTATCCGAAAGTAGAAATGCAAATTATGGCGGAAAAGCCGGGCTGGGCGGAGCAAAACCCCGAAACTTGGTGGGAAAATCTGAAACTGGCACACGCTTCCGTGATGCAAAAATCGGGCGTAACAGCCGATGAAATCAAGGCAATCGGCATATCGTGGCAGATGCACGGATTGGTGTGTATTGACAAAAATAAAAAAGTGCTTCGTCCCTCCATTATCTGGTGTGACAGCCGCGCCGTTCCTTATGGCGAAGCGGCTTTCAAGGCTATCGGTGAAGAAAAATGTCTGTCGCATTTGTTGAACTCGCCGGGAAACTTTACCGCCGCCAAATTGGCATGGGTAAAAGAATATGAACCGTCTGTATATGAGCAGATTGACAAAATCATGTTGCCCGGTGATTACATCGCGATGAAACTGTCGGGCGACGTGTCGGTTACGATTGAGGGCTTGTCGGAAGGAATTTTCTGGGATTTTAAGACGAAATCGCTGTCGGAGGACGTGCTCAACTACTTCGGCATTTCAAAAAGTCTGATACCGGAAATCGCGCCGATTTTCGGCATACAGTCAAGAGTTTCGGCTTCGGCGGCTGTCGAATTGGGTTTGAAGGAAGGCACTCCGGTGGCTTACCGTGCAGGCGATCAGCCGAATAATGCGCTGTCCCTCAACGTGTTTAATCCGGGCGAAATCGCTTCGACCGCAGGCACTTCGG
>JAITMT010000258.1 GCA_031277235.1 Tannerella sp. | reverse complement strand
ATGAAAAAGGAAATCTGAGTTATGAAATTACGGTTTTTGAAGGTGAGGGCTATCGTGAAGAGTTTGAGGCGTTTTATACCAATTTCTATGAATCGGTAATTGATGCCAATGAGGTAATTTTATCCTTCCAGTCTGCCGTTTACCCCAATCCCGTTTCGGACGTAATGAATGTAACCGTTGAAGGCGCTGACAATGCGCTAATTACGCTGGTAAACATAAACGGAAGTATCGTGTTCCAACAAAAGACAAGTCGGCGGGTCACACCAATTTCCGTAAAATCATTGACCAAAGGATATTATTTCCTGACAGTTCAAGCGGGTAAACAGATGAAAACGTACAAGATATTGATTCGCTAATCTGACTTTGCATGGGATCATGTTTCTAAAAAAGGAGTTGACAAAATATAAAAGATGAAAAAGTTATTTTATATCAACCTGTTATTCATTATCTTTCGTATTTCCGGTGCACAGGATACAATATATGTAGATTTGGAAAATCCAACGTATGAGGAAATTCCGGCAAGCCGTATTTTTGAAAAAATTGAATACATTCCATTGGAAACGCCTCAAGACGAGCGGTTAAAAAAAGACGTCGTGATTATGAATGATGAGATCAAGGTAGAATCCCTGAAAATAACGCATTTAAAAAAGGGATTGACCAAATTCCATGTAACAGACAGGTACATTGTGGCGCTTGCTTCTTTTGACGCATATCTGTTTGACAGGACAGGGCGGTTTGTCAGGCAAATCAGTTCGCAGGGAAAAGGTCCCGATGAGTACGGTTTCAGGACAGTCGGTTTTGATGGGGAAACAAACATGGTATATGCTGAAGATGGAGGCTCGAATATCTTGAAATGTATTAATATCGAGACTAATAAGGTGGAATCTATTGTGAAAAAGCCTATACGAATCAAGAGTAATAAAGAAGCCGTTACGAAAATCTCTTTCTCCAAAAAGGAAGATAATTTTTATGCCATATCCGCTCCGTGGCGAATCAAGGAAAACAGATACATTGGTTTCAACAACAATACAACAGGCAAGGATGCGACAAAATTGATTGTTTTCGATAAGGACGGCAATATCATCAAGGCTTTCCGCAATTATCTTGAATATGAAGATATTACCTTGGAAATACCTATGCAAAACGGCATATTTTATATTTATGATCAGAAAACATACTTCAAAGAGTTTCTGTATAACGACACTGTTTTTCAGGTGGATGAAAAAAACGCAACGCCGCATATCGTTTTCAGATTGGGCGATAAACAGCCTTCCTATTCTTATAGGGAAGACGAGGAGTATAACAGAGGCAAGATTTTTATCACTTATGTGTATGAAAACAGTTTGTATGTTGTATTCAACTATTTTATTTACAATGAGTTTTCTTTTCGTCCCGACGTTGTACATACCGGATATTATGATAAGAAAAACAGGAAAACGCATGTATCTTTAAATCCGGATCATAAATCCGGCTATAAACTTGACGGCATTCCAGCCAGGTTCTATCCGACAAATCATAACGGTCTCGGCGAATTGACGGGCGAAATATTCCCGGAAGAATTGACGAAACACAAAGATGAAATTAGTGCGGAAAATCAAGATCTATTTATGAATCTCCGGGAAAATGACAATCCGATAGTTATTGTGGGAAAACTAAAAGATTGAGGATTTGAAAATTAACGCTTAAATAAATGATGTTTAGAACGTGAAAATCCTAATAAAAAACATACCCCAAAACCGCGGCAAGGAGAATCGTCCGCACCGTTCCCCACTTGAAAAAGTAGGACAGCACGAACACGCCTGCAAAAATCAGTACGCTGCCGTAATCCGTGAAATTCCCGCTATCCATCAGCAATATCGCTGCGGCGGCAATCAGTCCGACGGCTGCCGGTTTCATGCCCGACAGCGCCGCTTTCACGTACCGGCTGTCCTTGAAATAGACGAAAAACTTGCAAATCAGCGTCATCAGAATAATCGAAGGCAGGCAAACGGCAACCGTTGCGATGATCGAACCGAGCACGGAGCCGTCTGTCGCCGTATAGCCGATATACGTGGCGCTGTTGATGGCAATCGGTCCCGGCGTGATTTGCGAGATGGCGACGATGTCGGTAAACTCGCTTTGTGTCAGCCAGGGATGCGCCTCCACGACCTCGTATTGAATCATGGACAGCATCGCATAACCGCCTCCGAAGCCAAACAATCCGATTTTGAAAAACGATATAAATAACTGTATATAAATTTCTAACATGATTTCCTCTAATTTTTAATTTTTGATTTACGATTTTGGAGTTGATAGTTGGTTGTTCAAAGTTTAAAGTTCAAAGTTCAAGGTTCAAAGTTCAAAAGGACAATGACTGAATAGAATCTTCAAATTATCAAATTATCAAATCTTCAAACCTTGAACTTTAAACCTCAAACCTTGAACTTCAAATTAACAATCCCTGCGATTCCCGCAACAATAATCACCAAAACGGGCGAAATCTGAAAAACAGCGACGGCAACCGTAGCCAGCGCCGCAATCAAAACATATCGCCATGCAAAACGCTTCTTTTTCAGCATGTTGATAACGGGAACGGCTATCAGGGCGACCACGGCAGGGCGCAATCCCTTGAAAATCCGTTCCACCACCGCATTATCCTTCACGCCGGCAAAGAAAATCGCGATCAGCAAAATGATGGCAAACGAAGGCAAAACCGTACCCAGTGTTGTCATCATAACTCCCTTTATACCACGCAGTTTGTAGCCTACGAATACCGCCGAATTGATCGCAATCGGACCCGGAGCCGACTGCGCCAGCGTCAAAGCCTCTGAAAATTCCTCCGAATCCAGCCACTTGCGACGATTCACCACCTCGTGTTCAATCAGCGGAATCATCGCATATCCGCCGCCAATCGTGAAAGCCCCGATTTTGAAAAATGACCCGAAAAGTTGAAAATATAGTCTCATTTTACATCCAAAAATTTTGGCAAATGTATTCAGAAAACGGCAAATAAAAAAATCCTGCGTTTTCAATTTTGTCGCAAATAAAAAAAAATACGTATATTTGCAACCTCTTATGAAAAAAAATATGCCTAAAAAAAGAGTCAAAAAGAATAAAAATCAGCAAAGTAATGGCTTTTTTGCCGCGTTGAAACATTATTCTACGAGTCGGCGCGTACATTTTGTGATGGGCTTGTTGCTTTCTTTTTTTACGGCGTATGTCGGAATTGCCTTAATATCATTCATTTTCACGGGCGCTGCCGACCAGAGTATCGTGAAAAATCTGAAGGCAAGCGATTTGATTCTGAAAAAAATAGAAGTCTCCAATTGGGCGGGCGTGCGCGGCGCGTATATCGCGGATTGGGTGATGAACAAATGGTTCGGAATTTCATCGTTTTTCCTGCTGTTCCTGCTGGGTTCGGTGGGTTTTAAAATCATGAATATCAGTTCGATGCATTTGTTTCGGCGTTTTATTGTTTGCGTGGCGTTAACCGTTTGGAGTTCCGTATTTTTAGCCTTTGTTTCTTCCTATTTCAACGATTCGGCTTTCTTTTATCTCGGCGGACAGCACGGATATGACGTTGCGGAGTGGCTGATCGG
>JAITMT010000159.1 GCA_031277235.1 Tannerella sp. | reverse complement strand
CCGAACTGGTGAAAGCGAGCAATTTACCAATCCAGATAGACAAGGCGTATCTATTCGGCTCTTTTGCCAAGGGGACGGCCGATAAAAACAGCGATATTGACATTGCCTTTATAGTAAGTAATTGGAATGGTGGATACTTTGATACTGTCGTTCCGATTTGGGGCTTATGCAAGGAGGTTGATTTAAGGATAGAACCCCATATTATTGACCCTGAAGAAGATTACGCATACTTCCAACGTGAGGTGGAACGAACAGGAATTGAATTGATTTAATAGCGATTTCTTCTACGACAAAAATACAATCAAAAAAAGACGCCCCAACGGAACGCCTTTTACGCTAACGGCAATAGAAATATATGTATATTCGTTTCTCTTGGAGATTGCAGTTAGTTGACAAATTGCACCTGTCTTAAATCATCGGCAAACCGGTGCAAACTTTCCTGAATTTTTCTTGCAGTTTCCGGTTTTGGATGCCTTTTCCCCGAAGCATAGTGCCACAGTTGTTTTTGATTGATGCCTGTTACTTTTTCCAAACCGGATTTTGATAGAATATCCGAATAATAACTGAGAAAAGAAGTTACATCGTATTGAATGTCAAATATTAAATCCGGCATTGTTTTACCTTCCTTTTCGCGCATCTCCTTTTCTTCTTTTACGCAAGCTTGGAAATCATTGATGGCTTCTTTGGCCGTATTACCAAATCCTGCAAGGCCAAAATCATATTCATAGCAATCCATAAAGGCGCTAAATTTGCCGTCACATCCACATTCCACTATTACTTTTACTGTATTCATTTTGCTTTTATTAGAGTTTAACTCCCGATGTTATTTCAATATTTCTTTTTGTTCCTGCGGCAAGCTCCTGTGACGGATGTCGTGGAACTCTGAAACGTTTTTTTGTTATGGGACTGTACCAGGCATCATGTTCGTGACCGTGTTCTACAAATTTACAGCCGGCTTTTTTCAACTTTCTTAATGCTTCTGATGTTTTCATCCCAAATTTTTGACAGTTAAATTACGCTGCAAAGATAACTATTTTTCTACTATCAACAACTTTTTTGTAGTTTTTTGCTGTATGAAAAATTTAAAAACTCTTTTCTCCTGAATCCTAAACAATAAATATAGGAGTTCAAGAGCAATATTATTCAAGAACAAAAGCCGCTCAATCATTTTTGAGCGGCTTTTGTTCTTGTTGACTGACTGATGATTGCAGACCATCCTGCTATCAAATGGTCAAACACTCATTGTTCATTGTTAATTATTCATTGTTCATTAATTTAATGTACATCCGTGCGCGTATCCCACCACATCTGCTTGCCCCAGAAGTCATCGACTACTTCGGCGTTGAAAGGTGCATTGTTGTCGGTGTTCAGGGTGCGTTCCCTATCGGGATAGGGCGAGCGGAAGGGCGGCACCGTATGATTGGCATACCTGTTTGCGCGTCCCGGCGCGATATAGTGGTTGGAGGGCGTGTTGGTGCGTCGGTAGAGCGACCAGCCTTCCATGCCCTGCTTGAACATGGCTACCCATTCCTCGTACCATATTTTTTGTTTCGTATTGTCGAACTTGCCTGCGCCGTCCAAATAAGCCTCCGCATCAGCAGTGCTGATACCGTTTTCTTCCATAGAAAGCATGACGCCCTGTGTATAGGCATCTTCGGCCGAGATGCCGCCGGTGTTATAACCCAGCATGGCAGCTTCGGCGATATGGAATTGCACTTCGGCAGCGCGAAAATATGGCGAAAAGCCGCCCAGGTCAATGCCGAAACGGGTATTCCAGATGGAATATAAACGGGACACGGCATCGCTCGAGGCGCCGATCACGTAGCCGCGATACAGTGGATTGCCATCGTTATAGTCAGGGTCGGCGGGATTATTTGCTGCATTGCTGGGGGTGCGGGTGAAGTAGACGCCGATACGCGGGTCATTGCGCTGGTTCAGATGGTCGACCATCAGGTCGGAGGCACAAAATTCCGTAGTACGGGTGCGATAAGCATCTGCAATCGGTTCATAGTAGTTTGGATCAGCGCCGTCCCACCAGAAAAAGGCATTGTCGTCGTTGCTGTCTATCAGCGGATACCTGTCAGGGTTGCCCAAGATTTCTTCGACATGTTGACGTGCCAGCGTAGGGCTTACTTCCGAAATGCGGATGGCCATGCGGAGCCGCAACGAGTTGACAAACTTTTGCCATTTGCTGACATCGCCGTCAAAGAGCAGATCGCCGCCCATCTCGTCATCGCTTCCGGCTGCATACGCATCGCCTACTTCTTTAGCCATGTTCAGCAATGCCGGATAAATATCTTCCTGCCGGTCGTAGGCAGCGCTCAATATGGTTTCTTCGTCGTTCAGTCTGAGCGCATCGGAATAGGGGACGTCCCTCCAGCGATCTGTAGCCGTTTGCATTAAATTAATTTCCAGCGTTTTGGCAGCCAATTCCATATTAGTTCTACCGCCTTCGGCTCCGCGTCGTTCTATTTCGCGAAGGTTCAGCAAGGTGCGGTATATGTAAATCCAGCTATTATCCTGAACATTGGCACGGAACAAATACTTGGCTTCGTCAATGTAAGCCATCTTGGATGTATAGCCTGAAAAACTGCCGGGTTCGTCGAGCATAAACCAGCGGTCGTGGAATCTGTACGAAAAATGCCATATAGACCATGCCAACAGATTGTCAATTGCCACTTCTTTCGGATTATCGGGATCGGTATTGATTTCCTCAAATTTATCTGTGCAACCGGTGGACAGAAATAAGCCCAACAGGAAGAGACATACGATTTTATATAAATATTTTTTCATATTTTCATTTATTTATGGATGAGACATTAAAATGTAAGCCCCAATTTCAGTCCGATACTTCGGGCCGGGGGATACGTATTGCTTTCGAAACCGACACCGTCGTTGCCTGATGTCATGGTTGATTCAGGGTCGAGACCGACTAAATTGGACTTATGCAGCCAGAGCATGGCTATGTTACTGCCGATCAGCGAAAGCCTTGCTCCGCGGATATATTTTGTCTTCGCTAACATCGCTTGGGGGAATGTATACGTGATATATGCTTCTCGCAGTTTCAGGAATGAACCGTCTATAACGGCTAATTCACGGATGGTATAATAATAACTGAAAAGGTCTTCGGCATTGACTGCCACATCGTTGATTTGACCGTCGGCCGTTTTGAATACCTTGTCCGTCATATAGTTTTTACCGAGTATCACGCCATTTTCGCGTATATCGCCTGTTGCCGAGTAGTCATAGATACCTGTATAAGAGCCAAAAGCCTGAGACAGCGAATAAATATCGCCTCCCATCCGCATATCGAGCAGGAATCCCAGCGACCAGTCTTTGTATGAAAACTCATTGCGGAGACCGGCTAACCAGTCCGGAGATACTTCGCCTATATCCTGATTGGTGTTATATACAAAAAAACCGTCCTCGACCTGAATGGAACCATCATCATTATAAACCAGACCGTTGCCTCTCAACGTTCCCCAGGTCTTACCGGGAATCGCCAGATTAAAGGCGCTCCAACTGGTTCCGATTTGATAGGACAATAAGCCCGGATATAGTTCTTCAATGCGGCTCTTGTCTTTCGACCAGTTGAGTGTAGCCGTCCAGTTCAAGCCGCCCGGATTACGCAGAATATCGGCAGCCAATTGGATTTCGATACCTTTGTTGCTGATTTTACCGGCATTGATCGTCATGGATGAATAACCTGTTTGACCTGCTATATTCGCATCCATAATCTGGTCGGTCGTGATTTTGGAATAATAGGCGGCATCCAGTCGCAAGCGGTTATTCAAGAAATTGGCTTCGAGGCCTATTTCCCAAGTCTTTACCATTTCAGGACGCAAACCGGTTGGAGGATATATAAAAGGATTGCTGAAAAGCACATTGCCTTTCATGCCGGCCGGTTCCGAACGATAGTATGCACCATTGCGGTAAGGCGTTGTAGCCGAGCCGATTTTTGCCCATCCGCCGCGCAGCTTGCCATAGCTCAGTATGCCATTATCCGATAAGGAAGGCATTGTTTCCGTAAAAATCCAGCTGCCGCTAACCGAAGGATAGAAGAAAGGTTCGTCAATCGTTGAGTCCCAGTCGTTTCGGGCGGTTACGTCTAAATAAGCCTGGTTTTTCCAACCGAATGATACGCTGCCATATACCGAATTGGAACGTCGCAATTCATGGTTCTCATCGACAAACGGACTGCCATTTACATTGGAAACTGTATATAATCCCTTTACAACCAATTCATCACCGCCGGTTTGTTTGAAACTGTATTCATAATCGCGGTAATTGGCGCCGGCAAGTGCGTTGATGTTGAGATCGCCAAAACTCTTGTTAAAGTAGGCAATAAAGTCGGCATTTATTTCCGTTGTATAACGGTT
>JAITMT010000069.1 GCA_031277235.1 Tannerella sp. | reverse complement strand
TGAATTTTGATGTAAATATTTTTTGAAAAATTAACGGTGCAAAATTAGCATACAAAATCGCTTGCCGCAACAAAAATCCGATAAACTGCTTAAAAAAACCGATAAATGCGGAAAAAGGGTGGGTGAAAAGATGGCTAAATGTAACACATTTTGAAAAACGTGTTGCGTTTTTTTCATGTGTTTTGTCCTGTTGAAAAAAAGCCGTACTTTTGCAGTTGAAAACATAAAGAAAATGATTCATCAAAGTCAGATATTGCAGTATTTGTCGGCTAACAAGCAAGATATCAGCCGGAAGTACCGGTTGAAAAAATTGGGTATTTTCGGCTCTTATGCGCGCAGTGAACAAACACCCGAAAGTGATTTGGACTTGCTCGTTGAATTTGAGGACAATACACCTGATTTGACTGAAAAAAAGGAGTTTTTACGCAAAGAGATACAATCGGTTTTCCACATTCAAGTGGATATTTGCCGGGAAAAATATATCAAACCTGTTTTCCGTCAACAAATTTTATCGGACGCAATCTATGTATAGCATAAGTCAAAGAGATTATTTTTGCCTGTTGAACATGCTTGATTGTATTGATAAAATCAGGCAATACAGTTCACCGTTTACTTCCGCCGACGCTTTTGGAGAGGCGAATCAGGCTTTTGAGGCATGTTTGATGAATTTTATCGTTATTGGCGAAATGGTTGAAAAACTTTCGGAAGAATTGAAAGATGCTTCTTATGATGAAATAGACTGGTTCAAAATTCAAGGTTTTAGAAATATTTTGGCGCACAACTACTTTGGCGTTGACGCCGAAGAAGTTTGGCAAATTATCCATAACAGTTTACCAAGATTGGAAGTACAGTTGAAGAAATTGCTATGAGTGCATGGGTTACAATGAATTTGCAATCCGCTAAAAAATATAATGTATAAAATTAAAACAGGCGGATTGCAAATCCATAGGAACAAGAGGAACTATTTTACGGGTGGAAATCAAAATCCCGCGCTTTTTTGTTTGACGCTGGTGTCGTCGTCCAGCGACGATTTCGTAACTTTGATCTGCTTTCCCGCGCTGAAACGGTAGGTGAATTGAAACAGCATCACATTATGCAACAGTTTCAGTCCGGCGCTGTTAAACGAATAGTAAGTCGGCGTCCGGGTCATGTTGTCCTGCGAATACTTGATAAAACCCGCTTCGATGGGCGGAATGTAAAGCAAAGAGCAACTGAGCCGTTTGTTGAAAAAATTCTTTTGAAGCATCAGCAGGGGAATATCGTTGCCGCCACTGCTGTATCCCTGCAGCGTACCCCATCTGGTAATATATTTCTGGACGCCCGCGCCGACCGTTGCGTCCCATTGGGGAAGGCTGTAAATGAACATCGAACTGAACTGCAGGGAAAACTGGTCATTCTCTGCGTCGTTGTACGAAAGCCATGCGTTGCTGAATCTCGCCCAGTTTTGCCAGAAAAGCGTTTTTGCCAGCGGAAGCGTGAAATTGATATTCGCTCCCAGCGATTTATAGTTTGCATTGACGGGTCTCTGGAAATACTGCCCGTTGTCTTCATACAGATATTGCTGGCTGTTGCGCGCGTCGAAGCCGTAGAAGGGCGAAACGGTAAAATATTTCAGGAAATTAATGTCCAGGGTAACTTCCTGAAAATTGCCCGGTTCCAGATTCGGATTTCCCACCGACCACGTCAGCGTATCCATTTGCGTCATAAAAGTAGTCAGCGAGTTAATGTCGGGATAGCCCGGATTGGCGCGGTATTTGGCGGTTACGCTGAACTTGTCCGAAGGTCTGTACATGACATTCACCATCGGCAGAAAACCTGTCTGCGTCTGCTCCAAATCCATAAACGTCTGATTGTAAAATTCCACCATCGCGCCGATTTTCACATTCAACTTATCGGAAAACGCATAGTTGACATACAGCGAAGGACGGTTGCGCACCTGATGCTGCGTCAGCGTGGTGTTGTTCTGATACAGGTTGAAATGGTTGATCATCGTTCCGTAGCCCAGATCCATCGAAAATTTCGGCGAAAACTGATAGGAATAAGCCAGATTCAACCGGTAAAAATTCTCGATTTGCGAATTGTAGGAAACGCTTTGCATCGCGCCCTGCGTAAATTCGGAGCGGTTGGTCGGCGTCGAATGGCGGTAGCGGAAGTCTCCTTCAAAACTGCTCTTTTCGCTCCATTTCCCCTTGTAGGTCAGCGTGGCTTGCAGGGCGTCGTTCGTATTATGAGTCTTCGTTATGGACTGGTTTCTGCCGATGACAACACCGTTACGGGATGTTGTCAGGTCGGAAACATTGGTTGATCGCGGGCTCCAGCCGGTATAGTTCAAGTCGAACGCCAGCGTATTTCCTTCTTTCAGGGAATAATTGCCTCCCAGCCAGGCGCCATCGGCGCTGTTAATGAACTTCAAATCCGGATGATTGGCGTCCGGCGGCGGAGTCGTAACCAGCAAATCGCCGTACTGTTTTACCGTTTCCACCGGCATCCCTAATTCGCTGGCATGATTTCCCCAGTAGCCCCCCCAAAGATTCAGTTTCTTATACGTGTAAAGAATATTCAAGGTTGCATTTTCCTGCATAAATGACGACGGATTGCCGCGCCGGTTGACGAAATTGAACATCGGATTGAAATTGGCGGTAACCTCGATTCCCGAATAGTCTTTCTTCAACATAATGTTGAAAACCGCCCTGTAGCCGTCGGCAGCGTATTTTCCGACCGGGTCCTTGATGACTTCCACGCGCTCGATGCGGTCGGGCGAAAGCGTTTTTGCCATGTTCTGGTCTGTTTCGATGCCGTCAACGAGTATCAGGATATTCGTGCTGCCGTTGAAACTGATTGACTGGTCGTAAGGGTTATACACTACGCCGTTGAGTTTGCCGAGCAGTTCGCGCGAAGTGGCTGTCCCGGCTTTCAAATCCCGGGTAACAACGTACACGTCGCGGTCAATTTTTGTAACGCGGGTTGAAGCCTCAACCGTCACTTCCGAGAGTTGCGTGGCGTCTTCCTCCAGAAAAACGACGCCCATGTTTTGCGCCGTTACCGGCGCTTCGTAAGTTTTGTAGCCCATGAAACTGATGCGGATTTTACATTCCGGCGCATTGCAGGGAATGGAAATGAATCCGTTGTCGTTGGTCATGCCTCCGATGAGGAAACTGTCGGCGGGCGTCAGCAATTCCACGGTAGCGTAGCCGATGGGTTCGCCGGTGGTTTTGTCTTTGACCGTTACCGAAATGTCGGCGGCAAATGCAGTTGTTGCAGTGATAAACAGTGCAATCGGGAGAAATAATTTTTTGAGTGTCATAAAATTTATAATTTTTTTAAGATTTATTTCTTTTTAATATCCATTCCGACCTTTTGACGCAATTTTTGAAAAAGGTTACAGATTTTATGAATAAATCTTTACTTTTTTTTCGTAAAAACATAAAAAAACGTGAAACTTAACTGTTTACCCGCTCCTAAAGAACAAAGCAAAATGCTTTTTTCAAAAATTCACCCATCCCGAAAGTTGCCTTTACCACTTTTTTGAGAATGACGGTGCAAAGTAACTCATTTTTTTTGGAATGAACAAAAGGAATGAAAATTTTTTCTTTGCATGCACACTAAAAAAGAATCTCCCGCCGCTTTAGGGAGACTGCGGGTTTAATCCGCAATGAGGGCGATTACGTGTCGGGAGAGGTCGGTGTAGCGGGAGACTGCAGCATAAAAAAAACTCTGTCAGGGTTTGGAACCCCGGCAGAGTTAAAAAAAGAATTAGGGAAGAGTTAAAAGTTCAAAATCAACTACGGCAGCGGCGCTTTCAGAGCCTGCGGCAGGAAATATTTTTCATTGATTTTGTCCTGCGGCACCCAGAAAACGGGATTGCCCCACAGGTCGTCCGCCATCACTTTGGCGTATTCGTCGAAGTTGTTGGCGCGTTCGGACGACGGTAATTTGAAACGCTCGATCATCATGGTTTGATTGACAAGCGTCGTGCTTGAGCCCGTGCAGGTGATCGGTTCCAGTTTGGGATGGCGCGTGCGGCGCAATTCGGCGAAACATTCAAACGATTCGAAAATATTCAGGTGAATATATTTCTGCTGCATCAGGATTTCCATTTTGTCTTCCACGCCCGGAGCGGCGTCAAACTCGCTCTGAATTGTCCCTGCATAAGCACTGATGATGCTTCCGGACGGTTTGGCGGGCGTCAAGATTTTCTTCGTGTCGTCCGACATGTCGCCTGCATAGTGGGGTACAGCGTTCATCATGTACCAGAAATCAATGGAATGAGCCACCGCGTCGTTGATGTGCTGACCGGCAGATTTTCCCGTCGAAGCCAGGTTTTTCAAGGCGACTTCGGCAAGCAACAAATCGTTTTCCGCCAGTGAATTGATGTAAAGCGGACTTTCGGAAAGCACGAACGTAATCGGATTGTAGTACGCCCAGCGGCAGCCCCTGACCATTTCATCCATGGGAAACTGGGGACGGATGAGGTTAGAAACCGCATTGATTTGCGGGGTAACGTTCCTGCGGCAACTGTCCAACGGAAAAGCCAAATCGGCAGGCAGTCCGCGCAGATATTTGTTGCGGTCCCAGTTGCCCGAAACGCCGTAGTATTCCACTTTGTCGGGGTTGCCCTCCTCACTGCAGCCGATTGTCAGCACCGGCAGGCGCGGATCGTCAATGTCCGGTTCGTAAAAATCGGTACCACGGTTGAGGCGGAGCATCACCACGTCGGAAACAGCCAGTTGGTAATACTGTTCGTAGAATCCGCGCTGACGGATGCCTCCGGCGGAAGTGCCTATGCGGTTTTCATTCACCTGCGGGGAAGCAAACGTATAATCCTCGGCGGGAAGATTTTTGATGGCTTCGGCAATGAAGGGTTTTACATAGTCGGCGGCGACACCCGAAATGCGCACGCACGATTTCAGCGTCTGGGCATTGATGAATTTCACCCATTTATCAATGTCACCCTTGAAATATACGTCCTGACGCGCAAAGGTCGTTTTTGCCAGTTCCGACATTTTGCCATAGACAGACGGCAGTTCGCCCGCGATTGCCTGATACTCCTCGATGACGGATTTGTAGATTTCCAGCGGGTCGTCGTAAGGCGTGAAAAATACGGCTTCGCTGCCCTTGAAAGCGTCGAAATAAGGGATGCTGTTGAACAAGTCAACCGTTTGCAACGCGATGATATTTTTCAGGACGGTAGCCAGACGCAGATAGACAAGGTTGTTGTCGTAATCTGCGGTTTCCATCACGGCAAGTTCGTCGCGAATCAGCCCGTAGTTGTTCATGTCGGTATAGAACCTTTCAAACCTGCCGGGAATGTTGCCGTTGGCGTCGGCGACAAAATTTTCCACATCGCCGTAGTGGTCGTCCGCCCAGAATGTGCAATAATCAACCGTATAGGGCACGTAGGTGCAAACCTGCGTGATTTGCGGCAACCCCTGATCCCAACTCGAAAGAATCCAGTACCATTCGCCATAGTCCTTCAGCCAGAAACGGTTTTTCTGCAAGTGCGTAAACAAGCCTGAAACGACTTCGTCGGGCTTGGGTTGATATACGTTCGGGTTGTTCCAGTCCCTGTCCAGTTCCTCGTTGCACGCGGGAAAAAGGAACGGCGTCAATAATAATATATAAAATAATTTTTTCATATTCAATCCATTTAATAAATCAGAAACTAACATTTAATTTAATACCGTAGGAACGGAGCGAGGGGAAGTTGGTGTTCTCAATCCAACTGTCGTTGCCTGTGCCCAGCATGGCTTCGGAATCAATATTCTTGATGCTCTTGTAGAGATAGAAAAGATTCCTTGCCGTAACGCCGACCGCGAGTTTTTGCAGTTTCAACGAATGTGAAAAACGCGCGGGGAAGGTGTAGGTCAGAGCCATTTCGCGGAATTTGATGTAATTGTTTTCGTGAATCATGTCCGGCTGCCATCCCGTCCCCATGTCGTGGATAAAGGTGGAATAATATTGATAGGCGGAGATCACTTTATCGTTGGGCGTACCGTCGGCTTTTACGCCCGGCAGAATCAGTCCGTCGTGACGCTCGCGGGTACTGCCGTCGGACAGGGTTTCCGTCCAGGTCAAACCGCCGTGCGCGGCGTCGCGGTAAGGCAGCGTTTCCTTTGTCAAGCCGTTGCCCTGCAAATAGAAGTTGGAGTAGGAAAGGATGTAGCCGCCGAATTTATAATCGAGCGCGCCCATCAGATTCAGCATCCCCCAATTGCCCTGCAAATAGAAATTGGTCGCCAAACCGCCATACACGTCGGTGTTGGTGCTTCCAAGATTGATTTCGTCTTCGGAGTCGTTGGAAAGATAGTAGAGACCGTTGTCGCCTACGAGCCGGTTGCCGTTATCGTCGCGGGCGTAATCCTGAATCCACAGCGTATTCATGCGTTCGCCTTCGGCTTTGCGGCGCAGCAGGTTGCCTGCATTTTCCTGTTTCTGCGTGATGCCGGGATACAGTTTGATAATGTTATCCCACTGTTTGGCAAGGGTAAGCGTCCATTCCCAGCGGAACGGTTCTGTATCAATGACGGCGCCGTTGACAAACAGTTCCAAGCCCTGATTATTGATTTCGCCGGCATTGATGCGGATATTCTGCGAACCCGTCGTCGCCGAAAGCGGAACGCCCATAATCTGGTTGTACCACGTAGCATTGTAGTACGAAGCGTTCACTTCCAGACGGTTTTTTAACATCCGGAGACTTGTACCGATTTCGTATTCGCGTTTTCTTTCCGGTTTCAAATCGCCCGAAAACAGGTCGGAAGGACCGGTTACGTCATTGATTTGGGTATTCGGCGGCGGCAAAGTTCCCATGCTGTACGTTCTCAGCGCATAGTAGCGGCTTGCCGGACGACCGACGTCCGCCCACGAAACAAACAGTTTTCCGTAGTCAATGTACGGTACTTCAAACGTCTCGGTAAAGTTCCAGGTGAACGACGCGCCCGGATAGAAATACGAGCGGTTTGCCTTGGGCAGGGTCGAAGCCCAGTCGTTGCGCGCCTGAAATTCGAGGATGTATTCCATTCCCCACGAGATGGTTCCCTGTCCGAGCACGCTGTACAGCGATTCGTTTTGCTGCGAATAGCCCGAAACGGAACTGTCGTAGCCGGAGGGCCAGGTGTCGGCGTTGGAGAGCGACCAGAAGCCGGGAAATTTGCTGTTGCCCCGCGTGCCGACATTGACGTCCGTGTAGGAAATATCCCTGTAAGCGGGACCGCCAAAGACAAGCACATTCAGTTTATCGTTCATAAACGACTGGTTATACGTCACAAAGGCTTCGTAGTTCTGTATCACGTTTCTTTCCCGCTCAAAACTGAATTTTCCGCCCTGATAGGAGCCGGTCGAGTTTTGACGGTAAGGCATGTTCTTCACCGAATAATCCGTGTCGGTATAGTCCAGACCGCCCTGCAGCGTCAAACTGAGAAACGGAAAAAAGGTCAGGGTAGCCTTTGCCGACGTGATGGAGTGCATGCGCGCATCGTTGTTGCGGTTTTCGTTCATGTTCCACATCATGTTGAAAAAACCGTCGTTGATGTTGTTCGGGTCGAGGAACGCATCGGGCCATCCCCAGCCGGTTTCTCCGTCCAGATTCCCCAGCGAACTCAAATCAAGCATCCAGCCGTTCGCGTCCTTGTAGGAATTCATCGCCGTTTTAATATCGTAATCGCGGTTGAAAGTACCCCAGGCGACAAGATGCTGGATGTTCGACATGCGGTTTTGAGACCTGATATTGTACAGGTTCTGTATAAATTCAAACTTCGCAAACTTCGAGACTTCCATCTGTCCGTTGAAACTCAGCGTGTTTTTGATTTGCTGCTGGTTGGGCGTGATGCCGTCGTACTGGTAGTTGGTGAACGACAGGCGCATGTTGCTTTTTTCGTTGCCGCCCTGAATGGCAGCGCTGACATTGTGCGAGTTACCCGTGTTGAACAAATCAAGATAGTTGTTTTCGTAAGGCGAATACGTCCGCATCGAGCCGTCGAAGAACTTAATCGGTGAGCCGTCGAATTTCGGTCCGAAATTGAAACGGCTCTTGATCGTGCGGCGAATGGTTTGCGCGTCGTCTTCCCAGTTGCGGGCATATTCGTTTTCGCCCGAGCCGTATTCATTCTGAAAATCAATCAGCGAGTAAGGCTGGTGCCACTCCTGTCCGTAGGAAATCTGAACGCCCAAGCCGCGCGTACCGCTGCCGTTCTTGGTCGTAATCAGCACGACGCCGTTGGCGCCCGCGCTACCGTACAAAACGGCAGCCTTCGCACCCTTCAAAATTTCCATCGAGGCTATGTCGTCCACATTGATGTCATTGACCGCCGAACCGAAGTCGAAGGAATTGAGCGGATTGTAATCCCTCGAAGCCATGCTTGACTCGGTGTCGTAAACCGGCACGCCATCCACCACAAACAGCGGTCGCGTCCCCGAACTCGATTCCAAACCCTGCGCCCCGCGTACATTAATCTTCATACCGCCCATCGGTCCCGCCGCCGTCGCCTGAATACCGACGCCCGCTGCCTTTCCGTAGAGCGAAGCCAGCGGATTGGCGGTAATGCCTGCCTTGATCATGTCGTCACCGCGAATCGTGCTGACCGAATAGCCCAACGCCCGCGTATCACGCTTGATTCCCAGCGCCGTAACTACCACTTCATCCAGCGCTTGGGCATTTTCCTGCATGACTACGGTAAAATACGTAGTATTGCCAATGGGAATCTCCCGGGTCGTAAACCCTATATACGATACTTCCAGTGTCGTTGCGTCCCGGGGAATGTTCAGTGAAAAATTTCCGTCAACATTCGTTACGGTACCGATGGAAGTACCTTTCACTTTGACAGTTGCCCCGATAACCGGAAGATCATCACTCGCAGAAGTAACAACACCGCTTATCCCGGTGTTCTGCGCAGTTACTAAACCAATGCTTATCAAAAAGCATAAAAATAATACAATTTTTCTCATTTTACATCATTCAATTTAAGAATTAACTAATTTATAAAAGTCTAAACGTTTATAAAAAACGGTCATTTTTTATCGTTTAAAAAAAACAGACTATTTTATAGATTCAAAAAAAAATATTATCTTTGCAGTCAGATAATTGTGTAAAAATTAGAAAAAACAGACACCAGGGAAGAGATTAGTTTCTTTTAATGACCGTTTTCTTTATACAATCCTGTTTATTTTCCGTTTTTGGTGACAGTTTGCAATAAACATCCGCTTTTTCCTCTCTTAAAAGGTGGAAAAAAGGTGTTTAATTCAACTCGGAATGTCAATTTTTGCAAGTGAATTTTTTTTGTAATCGTGCTAATGTTTCCTCATTTTGTTGGCTTCCGTTGTCAAATTCCTTTTTCCCGTTCACCCGCATTTTCATCTTTTTGGAGGAAATTTATTCTCCATAACTGTTAAAAAAATACTCTTTTTACTGTTCGATCGCTAATTTTGACAGTTTAGTCCAAAAGTCAACTTTTTCTATTGTTTATTCAAAAATTATATTTTAAGTTTGCAGCGTTTTTTTTAACAGAAATTGACCATGAACCGGTTGTATATTTCGAAACGTAATTTCCATACAGACGCAGGAAAATTTCCATACGGGAAGAAATTTTCGGCTGTCCTTATGGAAAAATATTTCTATAAGGGAAGAAATTTTCGGCGATCCTTATAGAAATTTACAGCCTTTCAAAGTCCTTCTTCGCTCGAAGGAATTTACAAAAAAACGATCTGTTTATTAACTTGAAAATATGAAATGTATGAAAACTTCTTTCGGAACCATTTTGCAACCCAACAATCAGGGTGGCGAATTGTTCTATTTGGATAAAATAGATTCTACCAGATACCTGATAAAGTATGGAGACAGGTATATAGTGCCGGTGCCTGCTACTCTTACCCCGGGAATTGACTTTAGGTATAGTCAAAATTTTACAGCAGTACTTGCAATCCGATACGGTGATAATCTGGAATATATTGTGGGTGGGGACTTAATCACCCGGGACGCACTTACAGTAACAATTCAGCCAAACGGCGAAGTAGGCAACGGCATTGTTGACGGCGCACCGCACGTCTGGTCATACGGCAACAGTATTTATATCAGGACTTCGGAAGCGCAAACCGTAACGGTTTACACGCTGACGGGCGCAATCGTAAAACAGCAAATCCTCCCGCAGGGCACGACCGTTATCAATCATATTGAACGCGGGGTATATATTGTGAAACTGGGCAACAGAACGTGGAAAGTGGTGATTCGATGACGTTTTTTTCAACTCTAACAGGGGTTTTGGAGCCCTGTTAGAGTCGAACGTAACTCCCTCTCAACGGCTTTGCAATTGTTCGCTTACGCCGGTTTGCAATCCGTGTCGGCCAAACCGGAGCAAGCAAACCGTGTTACATTGAATATTCATAAAAACTTTTCACACAGCCCCGGACACAAAATTACATTCTTTCGGGACAAAATTGATAACCGCATTACAAAAAAAACAGGTATATTTGTATCGTTAAAGAACAATATTTGTACCATGAAATCATTCATTATTACAGGGTTGGCTTTTTTATCGTCCTTTTTATCCGCACAGACGTTGCAGTGGCGGGAAGTGGCTCCGGGTTGCGGCGACGGACAGCCGGCAAAACCGTTGAAACTTTGGTACGACCGTCCTGCGAAGGTATGGGATGAAGCCTTGCCGCCGGGTAACGGGCATATTGGAGCAATGGTCTATGGCAATCCGCTCAACGAGTATTATCAACTCAACGAAAATACGCTCCGGTCGGGTACGCCGCGCGAAGGCAACAACCGTAACCGATTTTGCCACCGAAAAGGGAAAAACGTATCGTTTATACCCGGCAGGCAAATCCAAAATCTAAAATCCAAAATCTAAAATCCCCAATCAGTATGAAGAAAATATTCAAAATTACAACCCTCGCCATCGTTTCCATGATGGTATTATTCAGCGCCGGGGCTTTTGCCCAAAAGAAAAAGGAACCCGTGCGCGTATTGCTCGTTACCGGCGGGCACGACTTCGACGAAGAACCGTTTTATGCGTTTGTCCGGTCGCTTGCGGGCTGCACCGTTACCGAAGTGAAACATCCCGGCGCACTGGCAATGTTCCGTCCCGAAAACCGGACGTCGTTCGATGTCGCTCTTTTCTACGACATGCCCAACAACATCAGCGAACAGGAAAAGCAGGACTTCACGGACTGCCTGAAAGCCGGAAAAGGGATGGTGGTCCTGCATCACGCCTACTGCTCGTATCAGGAATGGGATGAATATCAGGAAATCATCGGCGGACGCTATCACGAAAAGCCGTGGACGGACAGTGAAGGCGTCGAGCATCCCGCGTCCACTTACAGGCACGATGTGGAGTTCCGCGTGAAGGTCGCCGACAAAAAACACCCCGTTACCAAAGGCATCCGGGATTTCGACATTCTCGACGAGACCTATCACGGAGGCAGCGTCAATCCCGGAGTGCACGTCCTGCTCACCACCGGCGAACCGACGAGCACGCCGTCCATCGCCTGGACAAACCGCTACGGAAAGTCGAAAATCGTAACCGTCCTGCTCGGACACGACAACCATGCCTGGACAAATCCCAACTTCGCAAAACTGCTTACACAAGCCATTATGTGGGTAAGAGATTGAAAAGAATCCTCAAATTTTCAAATTTTCAAATCTTCAAATTTTCAAATTATCGAATCTTCAAATAAAAAAATAGATTTTTCTTGTCTGTTCAAAAAATAATGTCTATTTTTGCGGCGGCTTTTGAAAAGAATTTACATTTGAAACTCTATAAATGATGGCAGTTACGTATGTATTAACCCAAAAGGAAAATCCGGGGAACTCCGAAGTACGAAAAGACAAAGTGAAAAGCAGGCGGGCTTTTCAAAAAAGAACGGACGGAAAATTTCAAAAGCACGCCTGCGATTTCAGGAAAGCAGGCGGGCTTTTTGGGAGAAAGCCGGATGCAATGACGTATTTAGTATTGTCGGAGGTGCGCCAATACAGATTTGGCAATACAAAATACGCACTGCATGAAAGGAGAAAAATTATTGATAATCTGGAGGTTGTATGAATATCATTTGTTTTGAAAAATGGAGAAAGGGGCGTATATTTATGAGTTATCTGTCATTTTGGGACAGTGCAGTGCAAATTGGTAGCGTACAGAAGAAATAAGATTGAAAATTAACAAAAAAAATAGTTGGAATGGGAAATTCAAAATTTAATGTAAAAGAGTATTCAAAAAAGTACGACACTCATAGAGCAGCGGATATGAGATTAGTTGAGAAAGTAATTGACAAATTAGAGATTACTGAAACTAAGAAAATTCTTGATTTTGGTTGTGGAACAGGCAACTATTTAGAAGCACTAAAACTAAAAGGCTATTCCAATTTATTCGGTTTAGACCCATCAGAAGATATGCGAAAAATAGCGTTTGAAAAAACGGCTCTGACAATCAAAGACGGCTCACACTTAAATATTCCTTACGAAGACAATTTTTTCGATGCCGTATTTCTTATAAACTCAATACATTTTATTGATGATTTAAAGGCATTGTTCAATAATTTACAACGAGTATGCAAAAAAGACGCTTCTATTTTTATTGCTACGCAATCGCGTAAGTTAATGAAAAATAGATTTTACAACAAATATTTTCCGTCTCTTTTAGAAATTGATTATAAGCGCTATCACGAAATAGAAAAAATTGTATCAACCGCACAACAAAGCGGATTTTCTTTGCGTTCAAATCATGATTTCATAAATGGTACAGATATGCCGATTGATAAAGAATATTTCAGTTTAGTTCAAAACAAAGCCTTTTCTATTTTTGCGCTATTGCCAGAAGACGAATTTAACAAAGGCATATCTTTGTTCAAAGAGGATATGAAAGATGGTGGCTTTGTGGCAAAATTTGCAGGTTATACAATTATCATATTACAAAAAAATAATGAAAGTTAAGATATGGAATGGTTTAACTCTATAATTCAATCTTTAAGTGAACATTGGCAATTTGTTGTTGCTTTTGGTGTACTTTTAGGAATTTTTGTTGGCTTTATCACTATCAAAGAATGGCTTTCAAAGCCAAAAAATCTTAAACCAAAACCGCAAGAAAAAGTAAAAGAACAATCTCATAAACAATCTCATAAAAGTTTAATTCTAAATAATTTACCACCTATTGACTCTATTGGGGAACTTTTAGGTAAAGATAGGAAGAGAAAAGCAAAAGAAATTTTGAAGTTGGTTAAAAAAAGTCGCATTGTGCTTATTGAAGATTCAGGAGGAATTGGAAAATCTACTATTGCTCGTGATATAGCCGAAAAATTCAAGCAAAAACCCAAGAGGTTTGATGCAATTATATGGATTAATGCGAAAACGGCAGAAACAGGCATGAATAGCATTGACTTGAATAATATTTTAGATACAACAGCACAAGTATTAGAGCACCTGCATATTTTATCAAATGATGTTAATTCAAAAAGGAGTGCAATAATAAAAATATTACAAGAAAAAAATGTATTCTTCGTTTTTGATAACTTTGAAACAATTATAGACAATCAAATATATAATTTTATGAAATCAATACCAGAAAATAATAGGGTATTAGTTACAGCACGACACCTAAATGGTGAAATTGCGCAAAATCCAAAAGAAGTAAAGATTGGAAAATTAAGTAAGGCAGACGGTAGTAAGATTATTCTTAATGAATTAAAAGAAAAAGGACTACAGCACCTTGTAAATAAAAATGCGATAGAAGTAATATATGACTTTAGCAATGGCTTACCGTTAGCAATAAAATTTGCAATCGGTCAAATAAAAAATGGACGAACAATTGAATCAATGAGAACGGATATTGATTCAGGTCGCCTCGCCCTGTTAAACGAAATGTTTACAACCTCATGGAATATGATAGACAATCCGCATAAAGAAATCTTTAAAGCAATGTTGTTTTTCGTTACACCAACAATATCAAGCAAGGTATTGTTGGCAGCAACGAACTTAACCCCCTCTGAATTTTCTGATGCTCTGACAAAATTGGTGGATTTATCACTCATTAACACAAATCAAGGGCTGAGCGATGATAAAACATTTTTTTCAATGCACCCTTGGACAATACGGTTCAGCAAAAATGCACTTTCATATTCAGACCATGATGAAACAGTAACAGCATTAAACTTGGGAAAATATTACGTGGAATTTTGCCAAGAACGCTACAAAAAAAAGAAAGTGGAGGACTATGATGAATTGGAACACGAACTTCCCAATATGATAAAAACTATTGGACTAATTGATAAAAATGGAGGAGATAAAGAAGTTGTTATAAATTTTGCAAAATTTATCAATGTGTTTTTGTGGAGTAGAGGATTTTGGCAGCATAGGATAGATGTTTGCGAAATGGCATTTAACGCAGCAAAAGAATTAGCCAATCAACAGCCATTATTTAATGCAGAAGCAGGAAAACAAGCCTATTATATAGGAATTGTATCTTTTTGGCAAGGCAAATCTAATGAAACAGAAAAGTGGGCTACCGAAAGTACGAATTATATGCAAAGAGCAGGTGGCGAATTGGATATAATTTTAGCAGAGCGTTTGTCAGCACTAATAAAAATGGGTAAAAAACACAGAAATGCGCCAGAAAAATTTAAAAAAGTTTCAAGAATTTTAGAAAAATACAGAGAAACACACAAGGAAGATGTTGCCATTTTCGCAGATTGGGTTGCTTTAGGCGACAAAAAACACATGGTCGGCGAAGTATCGTTGCTACAAGAAACAGGAATTTGCTATAATAAGTTAGGTGATTTTAACAATGCGAAAATTTCATTAAGTGCTTCAAAAAATATGGCAGAAGAAATACAAGATACTGAAGGATTGTCTGTTTCATTAAGTCATTTGGGGCATTCACATTATCATTTAGGAGAATATGACGAGGCGAAAAGATGTTATTTGAAAGGTCTTGATTTAGCAGAGAGGGTTCAACGAAAAAGCACAAAGGCTCGGTGTTGCGAAGGACTTGCAAAAATCTATGATAAGAAAAAAACAAATTTTATTACTAAATATAGGATAGATAAACAAATTATTAAATACGGACATATTGCTTTGGATTTATTTGAAAAATTAGGAATGACGGCTGAGTATAACGAAATTGTTAATATATTTAAAAATAGAAATATGAATTTTAATTTAAAAGAAAGGAGTTCGCAATGAAAATCAGAAAAAAATCGAATGAAACTTTTGTCCGCGAAGATGCCCACGGTGGTAGTGGCGGACGTAAATTGTTGTTGGCTGACAACGAAATGAAAAACGTACAAGGCATGACTTACGGTTTTTTGCCAGTGGGTGCTAAATTTGCATGGCATACGCACGAAAAAATGAACGAAGTAATGCTTGTTCTAAAAGGACAAGGAACAGTGCGAGACGAAGACGGCACATATCCTTATGCAGTTGGAGATGTATTTGTGTTTGAGGCGGGTATTTTTCATGAAATTGAAAATATGTCTAACGAAGAACACGAGTATATTTTTGTGCGAGTTTACGAATAAATTTTCGTAAAATAAAGTCCTAACCGTCGCTTGCCAAGTTGGGTTTGCCGTGTTCGCTTCGCTCACACCGCAAACCCAATCGCACAGCAAGACAACGGCTAACGCCGTTCACTTGCTTTTTTTGCCAACGCACACGCTCAAGACAAATAGGAGAGGGAAATTGACAAGAAAAAACGAATATTGAAAATCGTGTACGAATAAAAAAGACAGAAAAAGTGCGTGGAAAGCCACTGACAGCCAACTGGCGGTTTGACGCAAGCGGGGGTGTGGCTCGTCCGAAAGTTGGTAGGGGAAAATCAACGGTAGTGCTTCGTGGGAACGGTAGTGACCCCCCCGCCTGCGCCAAGCCGCTGGGCGTTATCTGTCATTTTGGGACAGCGCAGTGCAATTGGGAAGCGAAAAATAAGGTTAAATAAGGTTGAAAGCTCTGTGCAACTTGACAAATTAGAGAAAAGTAAAAAAAGTTAAAAAAAAGAACAAATGACTTAAAAAGCGGTAAGAATGGTGCAAAGATATTTTATAGATAGTTGGCTTTTGCCGTGTTCGCTATGCTCACACCGCACCGCCAACCCACGCCCAAAAATAGGCTTCGCCATTTTTCGACTCTGCCCACCCACCACCCTAATACAAGTGAGCGAGACAATGAAATATTACAACTGATTAATCGTTATCTATTATTTACGGACAGAATAGTGATAATTGGTAGGATAAAATAACAAAAATATGAATAAAGTCAAGAGACAAATACCGAGTATTGATACATTGTTACAGCGGAAAAAATATTTTGAGTATATCGGAGCTTTATCGCCTGTAGAACCTCCTTTTTTCAAAGATGATTTATTAGATAGCGGCAATAATAAAACAGGATATTACGGAACAAAATACAATTCGATACTAATTTGGAACTTACCGCCACTATTGACTTGTCCTGCAAAAACTCAATGGTGTCTTACGCATTGCTATAATGCCGACACAGACCTTATTAAATATCCGCTAAACAAATGGCTTGAAAATTGGTGGCTATTTGAAAATAAACGTGAAATATTACAGGAAAAAATCAATAACCAAATAAAATTATCCCCCAAGCCCTGTGCTGTAAGACTTCATTCGTCAGGAGATTTCTTTTCTTATGATTACTTAGTATTTTGGGAAAGTATTATTAAGGAAAACAAAGAAGTTATATTTTGGGGTTATACAAGGTCTTGGGTTATTCCCGGAATTTCTAACGAACTCAAAAAGTTAAATGAACTCGAAAATGTAAATATTTTTGCCTCGTGGGATAAGTATATGGGGCAAATCCCAAATGATTGGAAAATTTGCGTAGTCTGTTCTAATGTGGAAGAAGTAAAAGAATTTGAGCGTGATGACAATTATATTTCTTGTCCTGAACAATTTGGACTTACTCCAAATTGTGCGTCTTGTGGTTTATGTATGACAAAAAACAGAAAAAACATAATTTTTATAATACATTGAATATGGAAAAAGCATATAAACAGCCGTTTATTCTTGTTGGAGGCAAAAGCGGTATCGGAAAAACAGAAATAGTCAATAAATTGATTTCTATGAACAACTATAAATATTCCCGTCCTATTTCATACACAACAAGAAATAGACGCGAAAATGAAGTTGGCAATGAATATGAATTTATTACAGAAGAAGAATTTGAACTATTAAATCAACAAAATAAATTTGTTACCGTTGATAAAGTTTACAATTATCATTATGCAATGGACATAGATTCTATAAATAAACTTTCTCTAACAGGTATAATACCAATAAAAGAAATACACCCCACAAATTTTAATAAAATTCAGAAAATATATCCGAATGCGATAACGGTTTTAATATATGGTAAAACAAAAAATTCAGATACGGTACGACAAGAAATAGATGAGGAATTTTATAATTCTATAGACATAAACAATTATGATATTGTTATAGAAAATGATTTTTCAAAAACCATAGAATTTACTGCTGAACGTTTGGACAAACTGATAAATATTATTGTAGAGACAATTAATTTATTTCCATTACCTTCGGTAATTGACGAAACAAACAAAATAGGTTATAATAAAATAGCCCCTGAATTTACAGAAGAACAAAGGATTACAACAAAGAACTTTCATACTTACAGTAGGGATTTTCTTGAAAATTCTATTACTCAACATATAAAAGAAAGCGATAAAATACTCGAAATAGGTCCCGGAAAGGATTGGCTACAAAAAAACTTTAAACTACCGACAACACAATATTTCTCAATAGATGTTTCCGCACAAATGCTAAAAGAGCAATTGGAAGAAAATCGTTATGTTGGTAGTGTTAGAAATATGCCTTTCCCCGATAATTCGTTTGATGTGGTAATATCGTCATTAGCAGACCCCTATTTTTACCCAAGTGCTATCTGTGATATACATAGAGTTCTCAAGCCAAACGGGAAATTTATTTTCACAACACCTTCCTCTGTATGGTCAAATGCTATTCGTAACGACAATACTAACAAAACAACATTCGTACTCAAAAGCGGGGACAAATCAGAGGTTTTTTCGTTCACATTTACAATGCCCGAAATTGTCGAAATCTTAAAGATATGCAACTTTGAAATTATTAACTGCGAAGAAATAAAGGCAATATCCGAAATAAATGAGTACATTAGCCCCGCGATAATTTCTGCGGCAGAAAAAAGCAATAAATCTGTATCAGAATTAGTTGTATTAAATGCAGTAATATGTAAAAAATAAGAATAGTTTATGAATAGTTTATTTGATTACGAAAAATGGGAAATGCCCGACAGAGAGGTTATCTTAAAAAAAATAGATAATCTGCGCAATATGCACAAATTAGGATTGTTAGGCGGTGAGATTATGCCAGAAGACGCTAATCCTAAATTAGATAAAGGTAGTGCGGAAAATTATCATTATTTTACGTTACCAATGGCATTAAACTATCAACGTAATTCGTATAAATTGTGGCCCGCTGCTACAAATGCCTATAAAAATGCTGAAAGTAGAAAAGTTTTTACCCCGAAAGAGGTTTGCAAAATGAATCTATCCGAATTACGAGATCATTTAGTTCATTACAAAATAGCATTACAGCCAAATAAACACGTTGAAATATGGAAAACAATTTGCGATACTATTGTAGATAACTACGACGGAGATATTAGGAACTTGTTTACTCAAACGAATGGGGATATTAAACTTATCAAAGAAATTGTGCAAGAAAAAAATAAAAAAGGGTTTCCTTATTTAAGTGGTAGCAAAATATGCAATTATTGGCTGTATGTTATGGGTGATTACACTTCCGCAAAACTTATTAATAGGCAACATATTACAGTTGCCCCAGACACCCACGTTATGCAATCAACTTTTAAATTGGGACTAATAAACCCAAAGGAGAAAGACAATCCAAAAGTTAGAGAAATGGTAAGTGATGTTTGGAACGAAATATTAAAAGATACGTCGCTATTCCCTATTGATATTCACACGCCGCTGTGGCTTTGGAGTAGAGGTGGATTTACACAAATTGTAACAATAGAAAAATGATTACTTTAACTGTAGGCTGTAATTTTGACCCTTCATTAATTGAGGATATTTTGTATCTGAACACACTCTCAAAAAACGTTCAGATAAAAGAACTATATGGCTCTGACAGAGATAGTCATTTATTGACTGCAAGACCAAAATACCGAATACCACATATTGAGCAACAAGATTTCGAGAACTACATTCGGCAATTAAAAAATATAGGTATATCTTTTAATTATACAATGAATGCCCCATATTTAGGGAACAAGCGGCAACTATTAGCAATAAAAGACAATATTGCTGAAAAAGTGAATTATTTAGCAGATATAGGAGTTGAAATTATAACCATATCTAATCCTTTACTTGCTGAAATAATCCGAGAAAAAAATGAGAAAATAAAAATAGCAATTAGCACTATAACACACATTGACACAATTACTCAAACAAAAATATTATACGAAAGATATAAGATAAACAAAGTCTATAACAATATCCTAAAAAACAGGTCAATCAAATTCCTTGCTAATTTTCAAGCGTATTGTAATCAAAATAATATTGAGTTATCTCTAATTGCAAATGAATTTTGTAGCAACACCTCACTTGACAGCAAAAGTACGACACATTGTATTTTTCGTGATAGTTGCTTTTTGTTTCATTCCCAAAACGAAACAAAAGAAGACGACACTTTATTTAATGGGTATCCTATGCAAAATTGTATTAGTACGAGAACAAATAAATCGGCTTGGCTTAAAAGCCTTTTTATAAGACCAGAAGATATGAAAAAATACAGTTCGTTGGGAATAAATTCATATAAAATAACAGGGCGAACAGGAACAACAAAATACATAAAAACCATTGCAGAAGCGTATATTAAAGAAGAATGGAATGATAATTTACTTTCTCTTTGGAAACCGCTGGAAACGATACTAAATGAACAAGACGAATTAGAGTTTAAGCAACCCGTTTTTATAGATAATTCTAAACTAAATGGATTTGTTAATCATTGGTTTGATAACATTAACCACGAATGTGCAAATGAATTATGCGGCGAAACGTGCAACCATTGCGACAGTTATGCAGAAAGATTTTTATAAAACTATCATAGTGAACAGAATAACGAACAAAAAAACGACAGATAACTTGCGGTTTCACGCAAGCGGGGGTGTATGCCCGCAGACACTTTTGTGCTGATTTTCAAGTGTATCGCCCGCCCGAACCTTTGTGAACCCCCCGCCTTCATAAAGCCGCTTCTACGTTAGGTGCAAGCAGCGCAAGCGTGGTCGAAAATCTGTGGGAAAGTGCGCGTTTTTTGTGAAATTTAGAAATATCAAGAATTTTTTGTACTTTTGCCATGTGAAATTGAAAATGCAATAAACATGAATACAGGAGAACAATACATTCCTATCCTTCGGAAATTTGTAGCCGAACATGCTGCTGAATATGGTATCAGGCGCATCGGCATCTTCGGCTCTGTAGTTCGCGGAAAACAGACGGAAAACAGCGACATTGACATATATTACGAGGGCAAGTCGTTGGGACTAAAATCCCTTGTGGAATTACCCATGTTGCTTGAAAAGTATTTCGGCGCGCCTGTTGATGTGGTAAGAAAGCATGATAATTTGCGCCCTTCTTTTGTAAAACGCATAATGCGGGATATTATTTATGCATGATAAATCATTGATAATCGAATCATTGGAGCAAGTTGTTGAAAATTTGCCTGAAAGTACATCCAAGATACACGACTTTGGCGAAGAGGTGAAGCGAATTGACAGATATACGGAAAATCAGTTTTTGTCGCGTTATCCCTCAATTCCGTGGCAAAAGTGTTATGGGATTGCGAGAGAAGATCGCTCACGGTTATTTTGAGTTTGATATTGAAATTATTTTTGACACGTTGAAAAACGACCTTCCACCACTTCTCGAAGTTATAAAACAGATGAAGAATGATTTATTACGGTAAGAAAATGCCAACCCGACACAATATAAATGGAATTTTGTAAAAATATAGAATATGTTAAATATCAGATTGGAATTAAGGAAAGTCATTGCATTGGCAATCAGCCTTGCAGGTAGTGTAACAATGCTTGCACAAGACATTATTATCAGGAAAAATGGCGATAATATTCAGGCTATCGTCCGGGAAGTTGGAATAGACGATGTCAGATACAAAAGATTCGACACTCCAAATGGTCCAACTTATAGGTTGAAAAAGTCGGAAATTTCCATGATCAGGTATGAAGACGGTAGCCGGGATGTATTTAACGGTGCGTCCACGTCTGTCGAAGACAGGAGGCAGCCGTCAGTCAATCAGCGAAATGATTACGTTTATTCTCGACAGCAACTTCCTGCATCGAGATACACATACCCCGAACAATACGAAGAACAGTACCCAAAAAAGTTTTATTTGGGAGTAGGATACGGTTTTGATTATGGTGGATTATTTGGTGGAAAATTCGAGTTTTTACCCGTAAAACATTTTGGACTGTTCGCGGGAGCAGGGTATAATCTACTGTCTATAGGCTGGAACGCTGGTGGAACTTTGAAAATTTTACCCGACAAAAAAGTTTCACCCAATTTGATGTTAATGTATGGTTACAACGCCGTAATAGTTGGTATCAATTCCTATTCCAAACAATACGAAAAGACATCATACGGTGTAACTGTAGGTGCAAATTTTGATATTAAGATTGGAAGGAAAAATAAAATAAGTGCAGGATTTTTTGTGCCATTCCGTTCAAGCGAATTTCAAGAGGTTCACGACAACGCAAAAAATGATCCGAATATGTCCCTTACCCCATTATTGCCAATAACGTTTTGTGTTGGTTTTAACTTTGGATTGTAAATCATACTAATAAATGATAGAAAAATGCCAGCAGATAACTGCGCCAATCCACCGGGGCGTTGCAGACAATGCGGAGACAGTGCACTGGACAATGAATTGGAGATTTGAACGTTAAATAAAATATAAACCGTCCGTCAAAGGACATAAAACAAGTAAAAAATGAAAAAAGTGGCAATTTTATTATGTTTAGCAGCGTTTTTTGCTGTTTCGTGCGAGAAAAGCGATTTGGAAACTCAAATTTCAGGGGAACAAATTTTGCAAATAAAAGAAAAAGCGGTTGAGACCCTGGTTATAGGCTCAAGTTCGTTTAAATTGGATGCTTACCTATGGCGTGATTTTATGCCGGTAAGTCCTGTAGATGGAAAGCCTATGATTTCGATAAATTGGCTTGTCAGTACAGACATGGTTAAAATACCGGAAAATATAAGTATGGTTAAACAGTATGTGTTTTATGAAGATGAGATTTGGGTAGCCGATTATGAGAATGAAGCGCCGGCACCAAGTCTGCCCGAATATAAATTGGAAAGAATATCACGAAATGGACCAAAATGGGGTCCGAAAATCCATGTTGATGTTATTTCGCAGATTTATGACTCCAAAACTAATAAAAACTATTATATTGAACGGAAGGGGGTATATGTGGAGCGCACTGATTAAAAACACACTGCCTGCACCAAACGCAGAGAAAAAAGCCATAGAGAGTTGAAAATGAATCGGTAAGATAAAAAATAAGGTGAGGAGACAGTGGTATGAATACAAAAAAAATAATTATTGCAGCATTTTTGCCGGTTTTAGCAGGATTTGTATTGGATACTAACTGTTTATTGCCGGCTGATTTGAAAGTAAGCAAAATAAGACCGACCGTTGTATTAAACAGCAATGAATTGGATGTGACTATTTTGTTTCTTGGCGAAATGGGTGAATTGTCCAATATTGAGATAGCAGAACTTAAATGGAACAATTTTTCCCATATTCCGAACAATTTTGCACTTGTCGAATATTGATTTGTTGTAATTTTGCAAAAAATAATCAACGGTTTAATATGAGAAAAAATACAATTTTACCTTTAGCGTATGGATTGGGGGCGGTTATAACCCCATCGGCAATCCTGCAGGCGCAGCAAAATGCCGACAAACCCAATATCGTTCTGATTTTATTGGATGACGTCGGTTATTCGGATTTCGGCTGTTACGGGTCTGAAATCGAGACTCCAAACATTGACCGCTTAGCCGAAAACGGGATTCGGTTGCGTCATTTCTACAATCAAGCCCGCAGCGCCCCCACCCGCGCTTCCTTGTTGACGGGATTGTATCCGCACCAGGTGGGCAACGGCGCTTTGGGTAAAGTTCCGGGTTACGACGCCTATCAGGGATATCCCAACGAAGAAAATGCGTTTATCCCGGAGGTTCTCAAATCTGCCGGATATTTCAGCGTGATGACCGGTAAATGGCATCTGGGCTATTATCAGGGCGTAACTCCGATAAAACGCGGTTTTGACCGTTCATTAAATGCTCCTGTCGGCGGTTTTTATTTTTCTACGGATGTTAGGCCCAAAAGGGCTCAAAGCAATACGCTGTTTCTGAATGATGAAAAAATGGATTTCGACGATCCCCGTCTTCCCGAAAACTGGTATTCCACGCATCTGTGGACTCAATTCGGGTTGCAGTTTATAGACGAAGCGATTGAAAAGGGACAGCCTTTCTTTTGGTATTTGGCTCACAACGGAGCGCATTTTCCCTTACAGGCTCCCGAAAAAACGATTGACAAGTATAAGGGAAAATACATGAAAGGATGGGAGGAAGTGCGTAATGCGCGCTTTCAAAAACAATTGGAATCGGGATTGTTTGAAAATCCCGGTCAATTGACGCCCCGCAATCCCAAATCGCCGGAATGGGATTCCCTAACCCAAGAGGAAAAGGAACGCTATGACTTGCAAATGGCTATTTATGCAGCGGTTATGGACGAAATAGACCAAAGCATCGGAAAGGTGGTTGACCATCTGAAAGAAAAAGGCGTCCTGGAAAACACATTAATCATCCTGCTTTCGGATAATGGAGGGAATGGGGAACCGGGAATGGAAGGACGCTTCGAGGGGAAAATTCCCGGCTCGGCAAAAAGTACCGTTTTCCTTGGCGCCTCCTGGGCGGACGTTGCCAATACTCCGTTCTTTTTATACAAACATCACGGACATGAAGGAGGTTGCAACACGCCGTTTATCGTTTCCTATCCGAAAGGAATTGATAAAAACCTGAACGGCTCTATCCGGAAAGACTGTTACGGTCATGTTATTGACATCATGCCTACCCTGGTTGAACTGACCGCTGCCGTCTATCCGTCCGCTCGCGACGGACATGCAGTGCCTCCGATGGAAGGCATATCCCTGCTGCCCCTATTCAAGGGAGAGCCGGTGAAAGCGATACCGACTATCGTCGAGCATGAAGGAAACAAAATGCTGCGCGACGGAGACTGGAAAATAGTGCAGGAAAACAGGGAACCGGAATGGATGCTATACAATCTGAAAACCGATCCGACCGAAATGAAGAATTTAGCCGGTAAGGAGCCTGAAATGCTGAAATCCATGATTGATAAGTATCGGAAAATGGCAGACCGTACCGGCGTCGAGGGTGAAATACAATTCAAAACGGGCAAATGGTACACTCCCGTAGAGGAATATTTCAAATGAGAAGTTGCAATTTCAACCGTGAAATGCAACTTCAGATCGGGAATTTTTCCGGATTTTATCCCCCGAAAGAAATATTCTTCTTACATTTGAACCGTCAAAAGATAAATTGATGATGTTGAAAAGATTGATACATACGTTATTCTGTTTGTATTGCTGTACTGTGGCGGCATTGCCGGAAACCCTGGATTTCCGGTTTGTACATATCAATAACGACGATGGTTTGACGCAAAACCACGTAACCTGCATCATGCAAGACCATAAAGGCTTGATGTGGTTCGGTACCAAGAGCGGACTGTGCTGCTACAACGGCTATGAAATGAAAATTTATCTTCACAATTTTTCCGACGGGAACAGCCTTTCCCACAATTATATCCGTTCCATTTATCAGGACGAAAAAAAACGGATATGGATCGGGACGGATCGCGGACTGTGCCGCTATTTGCCCGATAAGGACCAATTTGTCCGGTATGACGTATCCGAAAGGGAAATAACGGCTTTTGCCGAAAACAATTCGACGCTGTACTGTACCGACGGCATACTGTACTTTTACGATGAAGCGGCGGATAAGTTTCTTCCCGTCGAAGCAGGCGGAAACAGGGAGCAGATAACGGGAGTAATAACGCTGGCTGCCGACAAAAACCATACCCTCTGGGTGGGAGGTTTGCAGGGTTTGATCGGATACAACAGCGATTTCTCGAAATCAAACCATGTGAATATCCTGGAATCCGACCGGGTGAAAACGACGGACGACAATGTCATTTCCCTGTTCATCGACGCCGAAGAGAATCTCTGGATCGGTAAAAACGGAAACGGAATCGTATCTTACAATCCGGAAACTTTCCGCTCAACATTCTATGAAGACAAAGCCCGGTTGCCCAACGGAGTGATCCGCGCCATTTCCCGGGACAGCCGGGGTCGCATGTGGTTCGGTACGGAAAAAGGGCTTTCCATCCTGAAAGAAGACCAGACTTTTGAAAACATACAGCAAAATTATGCCAATCATTTCGGACTGAACGATAATGCCATCTATTCGATTAAAGCCGACCGTTCCGGAAACATGTGGATCGGAACTTATTTCGGAGGAGTCAATGTGTTTTACCGCGACTTCAATCAATTCAATTACTACAGCGTCGGGTATAACCGGAATCAACTCCGGGGAAAAGCGGTCAGACAGATTATTCAACAGGACGATCGCATCATGTGGATCGCTACCGAAGACGGCGGATTGCACAAACTGGATAAAACCACCGGAGAGATTTCAACCGTAAAAAATCCCGGTATCCGGTCGGACAATATTCATTCGCTTCAAATAGACGCCGATCACAATTTGTGGATCGGTACGTTTCGGGGAGGACTGACGCGGTATAACCTGAAAACGGAACAATATACTGTGTATAATAGCCAGAACAGCATTCTGCCGGACAACAATCTTTTTTCCATGTATGTGGACGGGGAGAATACCGTTTGGCTCGGGACTTCCTCCGGATTGAGATACTATGATAAACAAAACGACAGTATTGCGTTCATACAGAATGAGTTGTTATCGTCGAATTTCGTTTATTGCATCACCGGCGACCGGGAAGGAAACTTGTGGATAGGATTGAGAACGTATGGATTGGTCTGTTACAATAAAAAACAGGGCATTGTCAGGAACTGGACGGCAAAGGAGGGAGAAAATGATTTGCTGGATAATTTCATCACATCCATCCTGCCGGCTCAAGGCGGACAGATTTGGGTTGGAACCAATAACGGCGGACTGTATGAATACCGTCCCGCGACGAATGATTTCCGTTCCCTGCTGTCCGAAGGCATTATCCCCGAACAGTGCATTTATGCCTTGCTGGAAGACAACGACCATAATATCTGGATTACAACGAACAAGGGATTGTTCCGCTACAATCCGGAAACAGAACAGGTGATGAAGTTTACAACCGAAGAAGGGCTTCCGACCAATCATTTCAATTTCACTTCGGCATTCAAGGATGAAGGGGGAATTGTTTACCTGGGAACCCTGCAGGGAATGATTTCGTTTAATCCGAAAGAAGTCAGTCAAAAGGTCAATTTCCCGGATATCGTGTTCACCGGATTGACGATAGGAGAAGAAAACATGACTTCCCAAAGCAAGGATTCTCCGCTGAAAACGGAATTTGACAACACGGCGCAAATCGTGCTGAATCACAAACAGGCGCAATTTTTCGGAATCGAGTATGCGGGGATTTTATTCGGACACACGCGAAATGTCATCTACGCCATCCAAATGGAAGGATTGAACGCCGATTGGCAAATCGTGAACAATCAGCGGCGGATCGTTTTTTCCCAACTTCCCGCCGGAAAATACACCTTCAAGGTAAAGGCTTCCTCTTCGCGAAACACTTGGGACGATTCCAATATCCGCTCCATCAAAATTACCGTCAAGCCTCCATTTTATGCCTCGGCAGGCGCCTATCTGATTTATACACTGATTGTTGCCGGACTCGTTGCTTTCCTTTTCAAACTGTACTACAATCGCCTGAAGGAAAAAAATGCCGTCAGGGTGGCGCGTCTGGAAAAGGAAAAACTGGAAGAAATGAACGAACTGAAACGGGATTTCTTTACCAATATTTCCCATGAATTGAAAACTCCGCTCACGCTGATTATGTCGCCCGTCCGGCAATTGCTCGGCGATACCGGCATCAACGAAAAAAACAGGAAAAAACTCGAACTGGTCATGAAAAATTCCAACAGTTTGATGAGTCTGGTGAAGGAATTGATTGATTTTAACAGGATGGAATCCAGGCAATCACAACTGAAATTGCAGAGAGGGAATCCGCTGGGTTTCATCCGGGAAATCTGCAACCGTTTTCAGGTACTGGCTTTTGACGACGAAATAAAATTCGATACGGACATCGAGGATTTGGACGAAGAAGTCTGGTTTGACATTACCGCCGTCGAAAAAATAGTGAACAACCTGCTTCTGAATGCGTTCAAATACACGCCCGGAGGAGGAAGCGTAAAACTTCTCGCTTCGATAACGGAAGACGGCGAAGGGACGTTGTTGCTCAAAATTGCAGTAACCGATACCGGTATCGGAATTGCGGAAAAGGATCGGGAAAAAATATTTCAGCCCTACTTCCAGGTCAATCGGGACGGAACGGCAAAACGTCCGGGATGGGGTATCGGACTGAACCTCATACAGTCGTTCGCGCAATTGCACCGGGGAACCGTCTCGCTTGAAAGCGAACCCGGAAAAGGAAGTACGTTTACCGTGACACTGAATGTTTCGCCCGGCACCTTTCCAGTAGAATACCGGCTGGATTTGCGCGCCGACGAAAATTATATCGAGAAGTATAACTATTCCGGAATTTTTTCAAACGGAGCGTTGAGCGCCATCGCGAAAAACGGCTCCGAAGACGTTGGAGAGAAGAAAAACGAAATTCTCATTGTAGAGGACAATACGGAAATGCTCAATTTTCTGGTTGAAATATTTGCCGAAACCTATGACGTGAAAGTCGCTCAAAACGGGTTGGAAGCCATCAGACAAATGGAGCAGCAACTCCCCGACCTGCTCATCAGCGACATCATGATGCCCGAAATGGATGGAAACGAGTTGTGTAGCAGGGTGAAATCAACCATTCTCACCTCCCACATCCCGGTGATATTGCTGACGGCAAAAACCGGAACCGAAAATATTATCAAAGGCTATGAACTGGGAGCGGACGTGTACATCGAAAAGCCTTTCGATCCTTCTTCCCTGTTGCTGCAGGTACAGAACATACTGCGCACGCGCGACTTCAACCGCCGGCAGTTCAAGGAAGCCGCCGCAATGAATATCGGGATGGTTGCCCGGAATAAATACGACGAAAAACTGTTGAACGACATCCGGAAAGTGGTGGAAGACAACATTTCCAACGAGGAATTTAGCGTAGGCGATGTGATTAAGACCGTGGGAATCAGCCGAACCATGCTGCACGTGAAACTCAAAAGCATGCTCGACATGTCTATCGGCGATTATATCCGCAACATCCGCATCGAAAAGGCAAAAGAATTGTTGTTGCAGGGAGATACCATCGCCGATACGGCTTATGCAACCGGCTTTTCCGACCCGAATTACTTTTCCAAGAGTTTCAAAAAACAGACGGGAAAAACGCCGAGCGAATTTGTGAAAGGGGAGAAAAAATAATTGATTTTTTAGATCGGGAAAATGTAATAATAACAGTCGAACCAAATACGGAATATGCAAGTTCGAATACGATTAAATGCAGTATAGACAAAGAGCAATATGCCATTAAGTTTGATTTTGGAGGAAACTATTCTTTTCGTGAACTCAGTGATTTTTTTGCTGTCCGCAAGATTTTTTGATTGCGGATTTTAAGGGAGGACAGTTCTTTTCTTCATTCAGGTTGATTACCGGTTATATTTGATTGCGAAGATAGGATTATAAATCCGGATAATAAAATTCTGTGGATTACAGGGATACGACCGTCTCCACAGGAAGAGGGGCGGAGGATCGTTATCTCATAAAAAACGTCTTCCCCTCAAAATACCACGCCTGCAAGCCTCTCGATTTCAGCAAATCAATGATGGGAACCGGTTTGAAAGGCGCGGTCAATTCCAGGATATCGCCGCTTTTCAATTCGTTTGCCAGACGGAGAATGTCCTGCATCGGAGCTCCGCCCGAATCAATAACGGGTGAGGCGTCGTAGCGGACAGCGATTTTGGTCCTGTCGAACCAGGCTGGCTGCGTTTCCGTGCCTTCTTCGTCCGTGTCTGCCGTGTCGGGAAGAAAGTCGCCTGAAAGTCCTGCTTCCCGGCGCAGGGTTTGCACCATTTCTGCAGGAGAAATTCCTGCTATCTGCGCAGCCTGCTGAATCGTGG
>JAITMT010000369.1 GCA_031277235.1 Tannerella sp. | reverse complement strand
AGTTCTATTCCCGTCAGGGAATATGGCTCGGTAGAAAATGTTTCCCGTTGTCGGTTGCATTCCGTACGGAATGCATCCCGTGTGTGGATTGCCTTTCTACCGAGCAATGCATTCCTACGGAATGCCCAAATAATATCCAATTTATTTTAGAACTTGACAGCCCTCCGAAGGAGGGGGATTCTCTCTTCTTTGGCAGGGCTGTCGAGTTCTATTCCCGTTAGGGAATATGGCTCGGTAGAAAATGTTTCCCGTTGTCGGTTGCATTCCGTACGGAATGCATCCCGTGTGTGGATTGCCTTTCTACCGAGCGATGCATTCCTACGGAATGCCCCAAATAATACCCAATTTATTTTAGAACTTGACAGCCCTGCCAAAGAAGAGGGAATCCCCCTCCTTCGGAGGGGTTAGGGGAGGCTTTAACCTTTCTACCGAGCGATGCATTCCTACGGAATGCCCCAAATAATGCCCCAATTTATTTTAGAACTTGACAACCCTGCCAAAGGAGAGGGGAATCCCCCTCCTTCGGAGGGGTTAGGGGAGGCTTTAACCTTTCTCCCGGACAATGCCTTATCTCCCCCTCCGCTCGCAGAACGTTGTTTCCTACGGAATGCCCAAATAAAGACAATTTATGACAGACCTGCTCCCAAGAGGGAAATTATTTCACGATATTTCCTCATTGACCCGGCACTACCAATATGACCTAACGGGATTGAAAAGTTGTGTTTTGATGCGGTTGTCCCCGGAAGGACAGATTCCGGATCCACCGATTTTCAATTCATAACCGCAGGCGGGCGGAGCGTTGCCTGCAGACATCTGACAGCAATTATATCACTGCCCTATCGAGGTTGTTCAGTTTAGAAAATCAGGTTAAAATACATTTTTTACTTCTCGTTTATCTTCATAAGTTGCTGCAGCACTGCCTTGTCCGGCTGCGCCGGATTTTCCGCCTCCTTCCTTTTGTAGAAGCGGAAAATGTCGTGTTTATCCCTGGGGCGGATGTCGTCGTGCCACACAAATTTTTTCAGCGTTTTTTCTTCGGGCAGCAACAGGGGAATCGGGATCATTTTTCCTTTCGGCGTAGGCCAGATTTTCATCTTATCCAATTTCCCCTCCTTCATCCACATGGACAGATACGAACTTTGCGTATAATTGCGTCCCATCATCGTGCTGTCTCTTTCGAGAGGATAGAAAATAGATTCCGCATTGCCGTCAATATCAATGTGTTCAATGGCTTTACCGATAAAATAGGCTTTCAAGTCATTGCCTCCCAACTGGTTATAATAACCCGTATCCACTTTCTGCACCACGAAGGCGGAAGTCGGGACGTGCACGTATTCCACCGTCGTGTCCGCCATGTAAATGATAATCGAATCGCCGGTCAGTTGCTGTTCCTCGTTCCAGAGAATCGGCTTCCCGTACATATACAATACGGAATCTTTCGTATCGAAACGCATCGAATCGCAAACGCCCTGAATATCCGTGCGATAGAAACGGACGCCCCGAAAGGCTTTCATGATTCTCTCCGTCGAATCCACCGTTATGAGTTGCAGCGTGTCGGCGTGCAGGAACAGCGTATCGCCCTGCGAAAATTCCATCGCCTGCGCGCTGTCGGTTGCAAAGGCATACTCCGTTTTTTCTTCGTAGTAGCCGTAATTACCTGTCATTATGATGTTTTGAGCCGTATCAATGAGGAACATGTTGTCGTAGGCTTGACCGATCCCCGACACACGGTCGTACAGGAGCGAATCGCCGGTCAGCACCCTGTTGCCGGAAACCACTTCCGAACGGTCGAGCAGGAGCGAAGTATTGAGTTCCGTATTGTACCAGCCTCTGGATGAGTTGATTACGCCGCTGTCGGATTCGATGACCGAAGGTCCGAGAATGGTGGCGATTTTCGTTACGGTGCTGTATTCCAGCGTGTCGGAATAGAGGTCGAATTTGGGGTTGTTCAGGTGGACGTTTTCGTTGAAGACGGCGATTTCCGTATCGGGCGAATATTGTCCGTAAACGGACGTGAGTTCGTTTTCTTCGTCAATGATTTTTCCGCCTTCAAAATAATAGCCTATGTTTGCAACACGGTCATAATCAAGGCTATCCGTGTAAAGCGTAACCACGCTGCTGTCTGCCTGATAGTTTTCCATGCGCACGTTTTCGCGCAGTTGCGCCAGTTCCGTAATGCCGTTATAAAACAGATAATCGCCGTAGATAAAGAGCGTATCTCCCTGTTCCATGCGCACGTTTCCGAAGGCTTCGAGCGATACGTCATCCTTGTAATAGTAGGCGCTGTCGCAATACATGTACGAACTGTCATACAGAAAAACAACGTTTCCCCTGATGATTTGTATCCGGTCGTTAAATTGTGCGCTAAAAGAGTGGACGTCAGCGCGTAATATGCGTATTTTATCTCTTTGGGCGACGGTATCGGCAACTTGCGTTTGCGCAAGGGATTGAAACGACCATCCCATGAGCAGCAACGCCAAAAGTATGTACGACCGGTTCCTCATCCTCGCTATCTCATTCTTTTATCCAGCCCGGGTATTGAAAATCGCACTCGCGCCAACCGTCTGCTATTCTGATAAATGTACTTTTCTGTTTTTCTTTTATCCATTCGTCCAGCACTTCCTGGCGTTTTCTGCCTTCCACCAGCATTTTCAATTCCTGAAAATCGTCGGAAACATTCGCCAGATGCGCATTAATGCGCGATTTCAGTTTCACGATCGCCACGACATTTTTGTTCTGGTAATTCTTGATATTGAAAGGTTTGGATATTTCGCCCACTTCCATTTTATCAATCACAACACCCACTCCCTGAGGTAGTTCCTGCATTTCAAACTTGGGTGTGCCATAATTATTGTTCTCCACGTCTTCATTTTGATTCACCATCAATCCCTTGTTATTCCGCGTGTTCTTGTCAAACGAAACATAGGTTGCGGCGTCGTCGAAAGAAATTTTACCGGCTTGAATGTCCGTATAAAGCGTATCCATTTTTGCCAGGGCGTTTTTAATATCTTCGTCGGAAACTTTCGGACGAAGCAAAATGTGGCGGACATTGATTCGGTCGCCCCGTTTTTCAATCAACTGAATGATGTGAAAACCGTATTCCGATTCCACAACATTGGAAATCCGGCTGGGGTCGTTCAGCGCGAAGGCAGCCGTGGCAAAGGCGGGATCCAATTCGATTTTCGACATGAACCCCGTTTCTCCACCCTGCAATGACGAAGCCATATCTTCGGAATACAACAGCGCCAGCGACGAAAAAGTCCGCTCGCCTTTGTTGATCTGGTCGGTAAAACTGCGCAGGCGGGCTTTGATCTCGTCGGTTACCGCCAGCGGGATGGGCGGTTCCAGCGTGATAATCTGCACTTCGACGGTGGTCGGTATCATCGGCAAACTGTCCGCCGAAATCTTGCTGAAATATCTGCGAACGTCGGAAGGTGCGAGTTTGATGTCGCCCACGATTTTCTTCTGCATTTCCTGCATAACCTGATTGTCTCTTACCATCCGTTTCTGATCTTCCTTGATTTGTGACAGTCTTTTTCCGAAATATTCTTCCATTTTTTCCCGCGAGCCCATTTGATTGATAGTCATATTTGTCCAGCGATCCACGTATTGAATCACCTGCCCTTCGTCGGCATAAATACTGTCAATTTTTGCCTGTGTCAAAAAAAGTTTTTGAATGGCGATCTGTTCGGGAATAAAGCAATAGGGGTCGCCATCAAACCGCTGCCTTTCCTGTTGCATGAAAAGTCGCCGATTTTCAACGTCCGAGCGCAGAATCGCTTCGTCTCCCACCACCCAAATCACTTCGTCTATGACATTTTTTTGCGCAGCCACGGCGATGGATAACAGGGACATCAGTCCCACAATAATTTTTTTGTTCATTCCATTATTTTATAAGTATTTTTTCAATTTTTTAAGCACTTTCCAGTTGATTTTCACCGGGTATTTCTCGTTCAACTCTTTCAGCCATTCGGCTTCCAGTTGCTCCTGTTCTTCTACCGGCTGGCTCCATACGCGCTTGTTGCTCATTTCAAACAGCAAAATGCCGTCGTAGTATTCCTGCACCAGTTGATTGTATTCCGGATTGCTTTTTTCGAGCGAGCGGCGCTCTATTTCGGTGGCTATGTCGCGCCCGAACCTCGCAAACAGTTCATTCATGTAGTCTTTGGAATATCGCTTGCCGGAAAGCGGTTTCCGAATCATATAGTCCACAAATTCATATTGTGGAAATACCAGTGTATCAATGGTTACCAGCGTTTTCTTCATCTCTATTCCGCGTCTGTAAAAAGCGGTATCTGCCGGGAAATAATCGTCGGCAAGCGCGAGCAGTTCGTCGTAGGCTTCGGGGTAGCATTTATAATGATACTTCGCTTTCAATTTTTCGTCGAAGCCGCGGAACAGGTCGAAATTGTATTCCGAATTTTCCATGGCGCCATATATCTGGCTTGCAGCCTCTTCAAACGGAATAACCGGCTTCCGGTCAATCAGTTTCAAAATATGGTAGCCGTAACGTGTTTCGATCGGCCGGCTGATTTTTCCGGTATCCGTGAAGGCAAAAGCCGTTTCCTCGAAGGGTTTGACCATTTCGCACAGCCCGAAATAATTGAGCAGCCCGCCGTTTTTTCCGGTTACCGTGTCAGTGGAATATTGTTTTGCCAGTTCCGCAAAATCCGCTCCGGCAATGGCTTGTTGATATATTTCTTCGGATTTTTTCAGGGTTTCCGCCTTTTCCGCTTCGGTGGGATTTTGGTTGGGGAATCCGGTCAGTATCTGTGCGATACGCACTTTTCCCGGATTGGGTGTGATTTTTTCGAGCAAAACGATGTGGAAACCGTACAGCGAGCGTATCGGCGGCGAAAGTTCTCCGGGTTTCATTGCAAAAACCCTGTCTTCCAACACTTTCGGCATTTGCAGCGGAGAGATGCACTCTACATTTTCATACAGTCCCTCGCCGTTCTTGATGTGCGCGCCTACCGAATCAACGTTTTCACCGTTTTTGATACGGTTGTAAGCCTCTATTGCGAGATTGTAAGCGGCTACCGTATCTTTTGTAACATATTCGTTTTCAGGCAGGAAGAACATCAGATGCTTGAAACTCGGAATGACTTTCATTCGTTCGTAAACGACATGGAGCGCGGAATCTTCCATGGCTTTGTCCTGCAAGTAACTTTCCTGCAACTGACGCTTGTAGCGGTTCAGTTCCTGCTCAAACTTGGGGGCTTTATTGTAGAACAACGCCTCGGCATCCGCCACTTTCAATTTGTAATTTTTAAATAACTCAACATACTTTTCAACCGATTTCTTGTCGGCAAAATCAACGCTATTGTCTTTTTTCGCAATAAAAAGAAATTCGGACATCGGCACGTCCTTGCCTGCAACTGTCATTACGACCGGATCTTTCTTCTCTTTTACCTTAGCCTTAGCCTTTACCTCTGCCTCCGTGGCAGTTACCATTGCTGCCAAAACCAATAACCATACAATTTTCTTCATAAACTTTCCAATTTTACCTTTAATTATTTTTTATTTTAATTTTCAAATCCTCAAATCTTCAAATTTTCCAATCTCCCTCAATTCGCCATCTCGGAAATAAATTTAATCCTTACCAGCCGGATTTCCTCTTCGGTGTAGTCGCCGTCCAGTTCTTTCAGGGCGTCGTCCAACTTGTCGGTTTCGGATTCCTTGAAATACTGGTAAATATCCTCCACGTGCTCTTCGTCCATCACTTCGTTGATGAAATAATCAATATTGATGCGGGTTCCCGAATAGACAATCGCTTCGATTTCGTCCAGCAGATCTTCAAAATCAAGCCCTTTGCTGATGGCGATGTCGTCCAGCGCCACCTTGCGGTCAATGCTTTGCACAATCCATACTTTCAGTTTGGATTTGTTGGCTACGGTTCTGACTCTCAAGTCCTCCGGTCTTTCAATTTCGTTTTCCTCGACGTATTTTTTTATCACGTCCACAAATTCCTGCCCGTAGCGTTTGGCTTTTCCCGCGCCCACGCCGGGGATGTTTTGCAACTCTTCGAGCGTAACGGGATAAGTCGTGGCTATCGCTTCGAGCGACGGGTCCTGGAAAATGACGTAGGGCGGCACTTCCAGCCGTTTGGACAATTTTTTGCGCAAATCCTTGATAATGGAGAACAACTCCGGATCCACCGCATTCGATGCTCCGCTGTGAATCGGCACATCGTCATTCTCGTCGTCGTCATCGAACTCGTTGTCTTCGACCACCATGAACGAAACGGGATGTTCCATAAATTCGCGTCCGCGCCCGGTCAGTTTCAGCAAGCCGTAGTTTTCAATGTCCTTTTCCAGATATCCGGCGATAAGCGCCTGACGGATAACGGAATGCCACAGTTTTTCGCCTTCTTCCTCGCCGCTCCCGAAAATTTCCAGTTCGTTGTGTTTGTAGGAAATAATTTCGGAAGTTTCGATACCCACCAGAATATTAACGATATATTCGGCTTTATATTTTTCCTTCAACGTCAGAATCGTTTCAAATACCGTCTGCAACAATTCCTTGGCTTCAATCAATTTTTTCGGATTCGTGCAATTATCACAACTACAGCAGTTTTCTTCGTCGTATTTTTCGCCGAAATAGTGCAGCAACACCTTGCGGCGGCAGAGAGCCGTTTCGGCATAAGCCGCCGTTTCGAGCAGCAACTGTTTACCGATTTCCTGTTCCACAACGGGTTTTCCCTGCAAAAACTTCTCGAGTTTCGACAAATCCTTGTTGGAGTAGAAGGCAAGACACATGCCTTCGCCGCCGTCGCGACCGGCGCGACCGGTTTCCTGATAATATCCTTCCAGACTTTTCGGTATGTCATAATGAATGACGTAGCGCACGTCGGGCTTGTCAATACCCATTCCGAAGGCAATCGTCGCGACAATCACGTCCGCTTCCTCCATCAGAAAAGCATCCTGATTAGCGGAACGGATCGAGGATTCAATGCCCGCATGATACGGTAACGCCTTGATACCGTTGGCGCACAGGATTTCGGCAAACGTTTCCACTTCCCGGCGGCTCAGGCAATAAATAATGCCGGA
>JAITMT010000361.1 GCA_031277235.1 Tannerella sp. | reverse complement strand
ATTTTAGGCGCGTGGTCATCAACCTGTCAAGTTCTTCGGAAGTGAGCGACCTGTCCCGAACCTCCGGTTTCTCCGGTTGAAAATCGCCGAATGGTGGATGGGAGATTAAATTCCGGCGTACTGCCTGCCCGACAGTCTTTTTCAACAGGACAATCCTTGCCCGTACCGTTCCCGGTTTCATCCGGCTATTGACACGGAAATAAAAATTCAGAGCCTCGATAAAGGGCAAATCCAAAGCAATTAGGGAAATGTCTTCAACGCGGTATTCCCCGCGAAGAAAGTGTTTCAGTTGCTTATACAGAACTTCATGCTGTATGTAGGTGGATTCTGCCCGGTCAATGCCGACACGCGAATGGAACTCCCGCATGATTTCCTCAAAAAAGACGAGCAATGCTTAATTTCAACTAACAAATGCAACTTAAAGAGTAACAAGGATTCCCGTTGAGGGGCATGCCCCTCAACGGGAATTGGGAAAAATTTCTTACTTTTACGTTGCATATGAAAAAAAAGAACATCTCACCCGCGAACAGGGGTACACAATTTCTGCGATGCACGCGCAGGGTTGTCCCCAAAAAATGATTGACCGGGCAATCGGAAAGCACAAGCCGGTGACAAGCCGCGGGTTGAAACGCAATGCCAATCCGAAAGGCAAATACACTTTTGGGTACGCGCAGGACATGGCGGAACTGCGGAAGGAGCGCATGAAAAAGCCCCGGAAACTCCTGCCCGGCTTGAAGAAAAAAATCATCTCCCTGATTGAAGAGGATTTTTCACAGCAACAGATTGAAGGAAGATTAAAACTTGAAAATCAACCGTTTGTCAGTCATGAAACCGTCTATAAAATGATCGGGGAAGACAAGGGAGCCGGAGGAGAACTTTACAAGCATACCCGCCACCAACTCAAACACCGCAAGCGGCCCGCGGGAGAAAAAATCCCCATAAAAAACCGTGTTTCCATAGATCAAAGACCCGAAACTGTCAATTTCAAACTGCGCTTTGGAGACCGGGAAATGGACACAATCACTGGAGAAAACGGTCGGGGAGCCATTCTGACGCCGGTGGAAAGAATCGCCGGATTCATGATGATGGAAAAACCCGAACACGGGAAAAATACGGAAGAATTGACAAAAGTGGCCGTCCGCCTGCTGATGGCTTTCATAAACAGTGTCCATACCATTACAACGGACAACGGTACCGAATTTGCAGACCATGAAAATATCGCTAAACTTCTGAAAACAAGCGTATTCTTTACACATCCATACTCCTCATGGGAGAAGGGACTCATTGAAAACACCAACAAGCCTGTCAGACAGTATATTCCGAAAAAAACAATTTTTTATACATTTAATAATCAATAAATCAAATAGATACAGTATAAATTAAACAACAGACCGGGAGCCAAATTAAATTTTTATTCACCCAAAGAAATTTTCTTCCTATCTTTGCACAAACAAAAGTTGCATTCAGTAGTTGAAACTACTACTCTGCAAAAATAATCACATTTTTTTGGATTACAAAATTTATCCGTATCTTTCGGACAAAATTTTAACTTTTACAACCGTGAATAAAACAGGAATTACAACATTTTTATTTCTTATCATGCTCATTAGCATGTCATTAAAGGCTCAGACAAATCTCGACCCCGTTGATTACGTCAATCCCTTGACCGGAACGATGTCCAAATTTGAACTCTCAACCGGCAACACCTACCCGATTATTGCGCGTCCCTGGGGGATGAATTTCTGGACGCCGCAAACCGGAAAAATGGGCGACGGATGGCAATACACCTATACCGCCGACAAAATCAGGGGTTTCAAGCAGACGCACCAGCCCAGCCCGTGGATAAACGACTACGGACAATTTTCCATCATGCCGATAAACGGAAGCGTCCGGTTCGACCAGGACAAGCGCGCCAGTTGGTTTTCGCACAAGGCGGAAATTCTCAAGCCTTATTATTACAGCGTCTATCTGTCTGATTATGATATTACTGCGGAAATAACGCCGACCTCGCGCGCGGCGATGTTCCGTTTCACTTTTTCGGAAAACGACAGTTCGTACATTATTATAGATGCTTTCGACAAAGGCTCGTTCATCAAAATCATTCCTTCGGCAAACAAAATCATCGGTTATACGACGCGAAACAGCGGCGGTGTTCCCGACAATTTCAAAAATTATTTTGTCGTAACTTTCGATAAACCATTCACTTACAAGGCTACCGTCCAGGATGGCGCTATTTCCGAAAACAACCCGGAAGTCGCAGGCAATCACACGGGCGCCATTATCGGTTTCAAAACCAAACGCGGCGAGCAGGTTCACGCGCGCGTGGCTTCGTCGTTTATCAGTCAAGAACAGGCGGAACTGAATCTCAAAGAGTTAGGCAATGATTCATTTGATGAACTGACCCAAAAAGGACGCAAGGAATGGAATGAAGTGTTGGGAAGAATTGCGGTTGAAGACGATAATATCAACAATATCAGGACGTTCTATTCGTGTTTATACCGCTCCGTACTTTTCCCGCGCAGTTTTTATGAAATCAATGCGAAGGGCGAAATTGTGCATTATAGTCCTTATAACGGGCTGATTCTGAGTGGTTACATGTTTACCGATACCGGTTTTTGGGACACGTTCCGGAGTTTGTTTCCTTTCCTGAATTTCCTGTATCCGTCCATGAACGCAAAAATGCAGGAAGGGCTTGTAAATACCTATAAGGAAAGCGGTTTCCTGCCCGAATGGGCAAGTCCGGGGCATCGCGACTGCATGGTCGGCAACAATTCGGCTTCGATTGTGGCGGACGCATATATCAAGGGAGCAAGGAATTACGACATTGAAACGCTCTGGGAAGCCGTTGTTCACGGCGCGGGCGCTGTTCATTCAAATGTAAGATCCACAGGAAGAATGGGTTATGAATATTACAACCAACTCGAATATGTGCCTTATGATGTGAAAATCAATGAAAATGCTGCGCGTACGCTCGAATACGCTTACGACGACTGGTGTATCTATCAGTTAGGCAAGGCGTTGGGAAAATCCGACTCGGAAATCGCCGTCTTTGCAAAGCGCGCGATGAATTACAAAAATCTTTTCGACCCGCAAACCAACCTGATGCGCGGCAAAAACGCGGACGGTACGTTTCAGTCGCCGTTCAACCCGTTCAAGTGGGGCGACGCATTTACCGAAGGTAACAGTT
>JAITMT010000298.1 GCA_031277235.1 Tannerella sp. | reverse complement strand
GGACCAACAGGATTTCGATGTTTCATTTTTCCCCGAAGGCGGCAATCTGTCGGAAGGCGTCGTTTGCCGCGTTGCGTTTAAGGCGCTTAATCAAAACGGCACAGCCGCATCTGTTACAGGAACACTCGTTGAAGAACAGGGTGTTGAAATTTCTACTGCAGAAACATTTTATGCCGGAATGGGCGCATTCAGCTATATTCCTGAATCCGGAAAAAAATACTATTTTCGGTGCCGAAATGCGAACGGCGTTGAAAAACGTTTTGAACTGCCTCAGCCTCAATCCAATGGCTGTTCACTCAATGCATATATGCGTGGCGATAAATGGGTTATTTCTTTGCAGAAATCAGCTTCGGCGGCAAGCAAACAATTATTTATCCTTGCCCACTGCCGCGGGACGGTATTATATTTTGCCGAATGGAACGGTCAACAGGGAGGCATCACGTTTCAAAAGGATCAGCTTCCTGCCGGAATTATCCAGTTTTTGCTGTTTGACAGCCAAATGAATCCGCTCAGTGAACGCTTGATATTCAGCAAAAACAATATTTCCGAAAAAGTATATTTTCAGACTGATAAACCTGTTTATGAAAAACGTGAAAAAATAATCGCCACAATTAAGCCTCCTTCGAATGGAGTTGATGAGGAAGATCCCTCTCCCTCTCCTTCGGAGAGGGTCGGGGTGAGGTGTTCCATCTCCATCACCGACGACCGCGATATCCCCGTCGATGAATCCGTCACCATCCTTTCCTCATTGCTACTATCTTCAGAATTAAAAGGATATATTGAAAACCCTGCCTATTATCTGCTTGATACCAAAGAATCGGAAACATCCCTCGAATTGCTGATGATGACGCACGGCTGGCGTCGATACAATGTGCCTGAAGTAGTTAAGAATCAAGTAGAAACACCTCGGATACCGTTTCAAATGGCACAGGAAATATCCGGTCGCGTAAAAGCCCTCCTTTCAAAAAGATCAGTCCCCGACAGCGAAATCACCATTTTCACCCCGGGTGCATTCTGGCAAACGAAGGCCGATAGCGTCGGGAAATTCAATTTTGGGGACATTGAATTTCCCGACAGCACGTCATTTTATATCCAAGCCTTAAATAAAAAAGGAAGTGACAATGTGGAACTTGTGATGAACCCGGATACTTTTCCCTCCCCCGTTTATGCCCCTCAAACTCCTTTTTCCGAGATGCCTGTCGCCATAAAATCAGTGACTGATACACCTGCTGAAAATGACCTCTTTATTAAAAAAGCCGAACAGCGCGCCAACTACGACGACGATATGCGTCTCATCAATCTTACTGAAATAGAAGTCACTGCCAGGAAAATTGATAAAAAAGACACGATGAAAGAGCCAAGACGTCAATTCTGGGCAAATCAAAGTTCCGATAAAACCATCACAAGAAATGATTTTAAAAAATACGGAACTTCATCTATGACCACTGCGCAATTTCTTAGCAATTACTATCCCGGCAAATCATTCGGCGCTGTTTTTGTTGACGGCAGAGAAAGTAACGATCCTAAAGAATTAGAACTTATAAATCTGAGCGAAATAGAAACGATAGACGTGTTTCTTTATGCTTCAAGTATGATTTTTAAAGGTGCACAGACAGTCAGTATTACAACCCGCAGGGGAGGAGGAGTTACAAGCAATATAGAAAAATATAACTACGCCGTCTATAGGCCATTGGGATTTCAGAAACCTGTCGAGTTTTATTCCCCCAAGTATGAAACGTGGGAAGCCAAACAATCAACGACCCCCGACCTCCGCACAACCATCTTCTGGAAGCCTGATGTGGTGATTTCGCCCGAAAACAACGAGGTTGATTTTGAGTTTTATACATCCGAGTACCCGAGCACCTATTCTGTTGTGATTGAAGGAATAACCGCCGATGGCCGGATCGTCAGGCAAGTGGAAAAGATACGGGTGGAATAATTAAGTTTTTTTGCAATTAATCATAAATATATGTCAGTTAAATCTCAACTAAAAACAATCACCGTTTTGGTAGCAATTTGCGTAACGTTGCTATTCGGGAGTTATTCGTTGCTTGGTCAACGAATTATCACCGATGGTGCTATCGGCACAGAAATCACCTCAGCGCAAATTATTGGAGAAACGAACGGCAAGCTTACCGAATACGGGATTGCCGACCTCTTCGTACAGCAACTGGAGGCGTTCCCGCAGGAAAAGCTCCATCTGCATACCGACCGCAATATGTATGTGCCGGGCGAAAAGATTTGGTTCAAAGCGTATGTCGTTGATGCACATACGCATCTGTATCCGACATACAGTCAGTATGTCTATGTGGAACTGATTAGCCCGGCCGATACGCTTGTACACAGGGTGATGGTCAAGCAAACGGACGAAATGTTTTACGGAAATCTGCCGATTACGGAAGCTATTCCCGAAGGCGATTATACATTGCGAGCCTACACCCGCTTTATGGAAAATATGGGTGATGATTATTTTTTCAAGAAGAATATCAGGGTCGGGAGTATTAAGGGGATTGCGGGTCAATCACGCAATGACGCCAGTAGGCAAAAACTTTATAGTCAGACAAGTAAAGAAAACGAAATACTTTCCCTGACCGGCAATAAGGACCAACAGGATTTCGATGTTTCATTTTTCCC
>JAITMT010000234.1 GCA_031277235.1 Tannerella sp. | reverse complement strand
GCGCATAAGCCTTGAAAATATCCATTTTAACATACACGTTATCAAGGTTTTCATCATCTTCGGCGCCGGCATTGCAGCCCGTCCGTATGAAATCGCCGATGTCCGACAGCACGAATCCGGGCATCACGGTGTCGAGGTCTATGACGCACAGAATTTCGTCGGTCGTCTCGTCGAAAAGGATATTGTTAATTTTCGTATCGCAGTGATTGATACGCTTTTGCAACTTTCCTTCGCGGTACAAACGTTCCTGAATGCACATCGCGTCGGCGCGTTTTTCGATTTCGTCAATCAAACCCCGGACTTCTTCGACGCGATTTGCCGCGTTCATTTTCAGCGCATCGTGAAATTGTTGCAGGCGAAATTCCATGTTGTGAAAATTCGGAATCGTCTCACCCAGAACGCCTTCGGGAATATCGGCAAGCATGGACTGGAAATCGCCGAAAGCCTTTCCCGTTTCGTAGGCGAGTTCGGGCGTCAGGGACTCCAGACTTTTGCTGTGCGGAATCATCAGGCACACGCGCCAATAGTTTTCGCCGTCGAAATAAAAATATTTCCCGTCTTCGGCAGGAATAAAGGCAAGTACCTTTCTGTCAATATCTTGCACATTTTTTTCAGACAGTTTTTCGCGGATATGCGACGTGACGGCTTGGATATTGCCGGTCAGCATTTCTACGTTTGTAAAGATGTGATGATTAATGCGTTGCAGGATATATTTATCCTGTCCCGACACGGTTTTCACTTTCAACGTATCGTTGATATGTCCGTTCCCGAAAGGCGTCGCTTCCGCCGGTTTTTCGCTCAAATTGAAGTGCGAAAGAATCTCTAAATAATCTGTCATAAGGGAGTTTTTTTGATTTGAAAATTTGATGATTTGAAAATTAATCTTTGAACCTTGAACTTTCCCCCCTCTCCTGTGGAGAGGGGCGGGGGTGAGGTGTTAAATCTTAAACCAACCTATTCGTCTGTGTATCAGGAAAAACAATAGTCGGCTTGAAATGTTTTGCCTCCTCAAAATCCATTCGCGCGTAGGAGACAATCAAAACAACGTCGCCCACCTGCGCACGGCGTGCCGCAGCGCCATTCAAACAGATTACGCCCGAACCGCGCTTGCCCTTGATGACATACGTTTCAAAACGTTCTCCGTTGTTGTTGTTCAGCACTGCAACTTTCTCATATTCAGTCATGTTCGCTGCTTCCAGCAAATCTTCATCTACGGTTATGCTGCCGACATAATTCAGATTTGCCTCCGTAACGGTAACTCTGTGAATCTTCGATTTTAATATTTCTATAGTCATTTATTATGAGTACTTTATGTTATCAATCAATCTTACTTCTCCGCAAAAAACGGTGATGCAGCCAACGGGTTCGTCCGTATCTCCCCAATTATCAATACTTTCCAACGTCCTGCCGTCCACGATTTCGTAGTATTCCACCCGAAGTTGCGGAAGCGCATTGAGCGTATCGCAAACCCACCGTTTCACTTCTTCGACCGTTTTTTCGGGTGCAAAGTTACGACTTTTTCTCAATGTACGTGCAATGGCGGGCGCAATTTCGCGCTGTTCGGGCGTAAGGCGCGTATTTCGGCTGCTCATTGCCAGACCGTCCGCTTCCCGGACAATCGGGCAGGCTATTATATTGACCTGATAATCAAGTTGTCTGACCATCTCTCGAATTACGGCTATCTGCTGAAAATCTTTTTCGCCGAAATAGGCGTTGTCGGGATTTACAATATCGAATAACTTGCTGACTATCTGCGCTACGCCGTTGAAATGTCCCGGTCGGTGCGCTCCTTCCATCACCTCCGCCACGCGACCCAAATGGAAAATACGCGTATCCGGTTCGGGATACATTTCCGCCTCCGAAGGGGCAAAAACGAGGTCGCAACCGGCTTCTTCCAGCATGGCGCAATCTTTTTCCGGCGTTCGCGGATATTTCTCCAAATCGCGCCTGTCGTTAAACTGCGTCGGATTCACGAAAATACTTGCCACGCAAACGTCGTTTTCCGCCTTGCATTCCCTCGCCAAACTCAAATGTCCCTCGTGAAGCGCCCCCATGGTCGGCACGAAGCCGATGGACTTTCCCGCCTCTCTTTCTGCGGCTAAGAACTCTTTGAGTTCCTGAATAAAACCTATTACTTTCATTCCTTATTTTTGTTAATTTATTGCGAAATAAACTGCAAAGCAACGAAATAAAAACTATATTTCGTAATTTTTTCGGGAATAATAAAGATTTTTTATTCTTTTTACTGTTTTATCCCGTCCTAATGTCTTTGCGGGCATGACCTGAAATTTCCTGTTCGTTGTAGAGTACGGATTGCACACTTTCCGTTTTAATTACAGATGTTGCGCAATTACATGATTGTTTGAAATGTAACGTACTAAATAGACTGTTTTGTTATTTACCCGGTATGTCGTAAAAAAAGACGTACCATGTTGTCTGTTTGTTTTCCTAAAACCTGCGTATTGCATGTTTTTTCCGTACCGGTCAAAATAGGCGGGCGCCGGTTTATGCCGTTTTCGCGGTAAATTAGTTATAATATCATCAATCAGTTCCCTGACATATTGCTGACTTTTCTCCAGATAACTGAAATATTCCGTTCTGTAAAGGAGTGGAACGAGGTCTTTAACATATTGCCGAACTTCGGGCAGGAACAGTACACGATTCATTTACCGGCAAAAAACTTTTCCATATCTTCGAAAATACCGGTCATCAGTTCCTCGCCTGTAATTGCCCAGTGCAAATCGCCGTCAGGCTCCAGATATTTATTCTCCAATGCGTTTGCCCTTGTAACCGTAAACAGGACATTTCCCCTTTGAACAAATACCTGTTCGGTCATTGCCAAATCAAAATACCGCTCCTGATCTGTTGCAAAATCCATGCTGCTTACTACTGTCATCTCTTTATGTTTTGAATCAATTATGCCACAAAAGTAGATGAAATTTTGTTTATTTCCAAGCGTATGCAATAAAAATGAAGACCACTACACCCCCGTTCGCCGTAGCATCTTGCTAAAACAAACGTCCACGCTTGAAGGACACAAGGCTGAAGCCTTGCTTTTATCTCGACGTAGCGAGCACTACGCCGAACAGAGCTGGAAGATACGGAGTTTGTCCGCCGTTTTGCGCTTCACATTCTTCCATCCGGATTTGTCCGTATCCGGCATTACGGTATTTTAAGTTCCATCTCGAAAAAAGCGACTATTCCCCGTATCAGGGAACAGTTCCCGGAAATGAAAATTTGTTTTATCGACTTGAGAAAAATAAAAACCTTTGCCCCAAACGGTGTCCATGCTGCGGAGAACCTTCGATGGTAACCATAGAGATACTTCCTTCCCGTGGGCCGCCAAAAGCGGGCTTAAAGCAAGTCTTAACCAAGGCCTGAGATTTTTCGCTATCCGCTTTCTTAGCCGGACAGCCACTTCTTTGTCTAAACAGGTGAAAAACGAATCAAATGAATGGCTTTTACCTGATCATTTAAAGACGATATTAAAAAAAAACAGTAAAAGAAGCGCTAAAAGCAAAAGGATAAGTTAAAAAATCAAGACTGAAACGTCTCAAAACTGAGTTGAAAAAAACACCTTTTCCGCCACAATCCCCATAATAAATAAGTCTCTAAATTGTTGACCGGTTTCGTTCAACTGCGTTTTCATTGTTCGTGCTGCGCACGCAATGAAAACTTGGTTATTATCGTTTTTTTGTTCGTACTCTATCTTTTACATTATTTTTATTTACCAAATAATATTTCTATTTTTACTCGCCTTGCTCGCATTCTGCCCTCTTTTTTCCCGCTTTTCCCTCTTTTTTCCCGCTTATGTGATTTCGTAATAAGTTCCTACGCTTGCTCCAAGTTGTTTGAAGATTTTATATTTTTCTCCCAACTCCGACAAGTCATTAGATGCTGTTCTTTTTGAAACATTATTTATTTCTTGGTATTCGCTATTGGTAATTCGTCCGTTCTTTTTAACATATAGAACCGCCTTTATTTGTCGAGCATTAAGCCCGATTTTCCGTAATCATCTTTGCCGATATAAATACGTCCGCCTTGTGCGTTGGCAAAACCGCATATCCATTTCAGATAGTCATCGTGCCATGAGGATTTGTATTCTATGTTTTGTTGTTCGGGCATTGTAAAATATTTTATATTGTTAATTGCAATTCCTTTTTATAAGTTGTATTGAAAACCATGTCCGCCAACCATTTTTGGAATGAAGGATTATCGCTGAATTGTTTAAAGAGTTCCAAATTGTCGGACATAATACTGAAAATGACTTTTTGTAACGCACTATCGCTTTCTAAACGGGCATTTTGTTTGTCGGAGTTACGCATGGCATTTTGATATTTTTCGTCTTTGGCTACCATAGCAGGTATTTCTGCAATTTGTCGACGTACATTGTCGGCATCTTTCCATTCGATATTTCCAAACAATTCATTGAAAGTGGTTAATATGTTTGTCAACCAATCCATTTCCGCTTCTGCCTTACCTTTTCCGCTCCCTAAGGGAATGGGGTCAACTTCGGCATCGGAATCTTCGAGTTGAATAGAGAGCATTGATTTTGCATCTGCCCGATAACTATCAAGGTCAATTGCCTCCAAGATTCCTTTTGTAAAATCTTCTTCTACCGGCGATGGTAATTTGGGTAATAAAAGATTCAAGAAGATGGATAGTTTTTCCCATTCCGGATTGCCGTGAGGTAAGATGGCTCCGAGAAAGCCGTAAGCGCGAACAAAGTTTTTTGCGGCGCTTTTAAAGGTTACTTGTCCGTCTTCGTCTAATTTCTTATATTGTACCACACAGATATCTAACAACACATCCAATTGGGGGCGGTCGGCTCCACTTAAAAACATTGTTACAAAATCATTCACCTGTTCACTATTGAAAACTTGATAGTTATCCATAAGGGTAATCAAATCGTAGAGTTTGTTCGGGTCGGTTTCACCCGAAAGTAGCGTGGTGCGGTAATAGCGTTCAAATGCCTTTTGAATATCTTCGGGTTCATTGGCAAAATCCAGCACAAAAGTATCCGATTTTTGCGGGTGGGCGCGGTTGAGACGCGAAAGGGTTTGAACTGCTTTTATATCGGTAAGAATTTTATCAATATACATCGTGTGTAACAATGGTTCATCGTAGCCGGTTTGGAACTTGTCGGCTACAACCAAAAAACGATACGGTTCTTGTTTAAAGGTCTTTTCAATGGCTGCGCTTGGAAATCCATTTATTATGCTTTCGTTCAGCGTTTTGCCGCTGTATTCTTTGTCGCCGCTAAAAGCGATAATTATTTTGAAAGGGCTTTTGCGGGCTTCTATGCACGACCCGATAGCAAAATAATATTCGATAGCCCGCTCAATACTTCCCGTTACTACCATTGCCCGCGCTTTGGCGCCTATTTTGTGTTGTACCTGTCCGTGAAAATGCTCTACCATTATTTCGGCTTTTGTAGCAATGGCAAACTTGTCGCTTTCTACAAACTTGCGCAGTTTCTTTTGCGCTTTTTTCTTGTCAAACTGAGGGTCGTCGGCAATGGTTTTTGCTAATTTATAGTAACTTTTAATGGGTGTATAATATTTCAGTACATCAAGAATAAAACCCTCTTGTATTGCCTGTTTCATCGAATAGTTGTGAAACGGGTAATAGTTTGTTGTACCATCCGATTGCGGAACAGGCGTTCCAAACATTTCCAATGTTTTGTTTTTTGGCGTTGCCGTAAAGGCGAAATAACTTGCATTGGTCAACATTTTTCGCCCTTCCATCAGGCGGATGATTTGGTCTTCCACGTCTTCGTCGGGGTCATAGCCTCCACCTAACGCTGTATTCATTGCCGCCGACATTCTACCGCTCTGACTGCTGTGGGCTTCATCAATGATGATGGCAAACTTTTTATTTTTGTGTTCGCTACCCATTTCGTCGAGGATAAACGGAAATTTGTGTACAGTACTAATGATGATTTTCTTTCCCGCAACGATTGCCTTTTTCAGGTCGCCGGAATGTTCTGCCCATGCTACGGTATTGGAAACCTGCATAAACTGCTTGATGGTGTCGCGTATCTGCTTGTCTAAATTTACACGGTCGGTAACAACAATTACTGAATCTATCAAATTTTTACCCTCTTTTTCCAATCCTACAAGTTGATATGCCAACCATGCAATAGAGTTTGATTTACCGCTGCCTGCGCTGTGCTGTATCAAGTATTTTCGCCCTACGCCGCCTGCCTTTACATCGGCAAGCAATTGTTTAACAACTGCCAACTGATGATTGCGCGGAAATAGCTGGCTCTCGCTTTTCTTTTTGGTATCAGGGTCTATCTTTTCAACTACCTGTGCATAGTTTTCGATAATATTTGCCAACTCTCTTTTTGTGAATGTTTCCCGCCACAGATAATCGGTCATGATGCCGTCCGTATTTGGCGGATTGCCGGCGCCATCGTTATATCCTTTGTCAAAAGGCAGAAACCATGAAGACTTACCTGCAAGGCGGGTGCAAAATTTTATTCTGGCGTCGTCAACGGCAAAATGTACCATACAGCGTTTGAATTGGAAAAGCAGTTCGCGCGGGTCTCGGTCTGTTTTATACTGGTAAACGGCATCTTCTACGTCCTGTTTGGTAAGTTGATTTTTGAGTTCACAGGTAATTATGGGTAAGCCGTTAATAAAAATACAGAGGTCAAGCGCAAGTTTGGTATTGCTGCGGGAGTACATCAATTGCCGTGTTACGCTGAAAATGTTTTGAGCGAAATTTTCCTGCGCCGTAAAATTATTGTCCGAAGGCGTTTGATAAAACATAATCAGGTTGGCTGGGTATATTTTCAAACCGTTGCGAAGCACGTCAATAATGCCGCGTTTGGTTATTTCGCCTTGCAAACGGTTGAGAAATTGTGTGCGTTTGAGTTCGCTGTGATTAACGCCCAGCATTCCCATTTGTTTGGATTGGGTGGCGTTGAGAAAGCGGAATAGCCGCTTTTCGTCAAGTGCATATTCGCGGTTGTAGTCTTCGCTTGTGCCTTGCTCGTAGCCGTTTTGCTGAACCAACCATTCAACTATCAGCGTTTCAAAACCGGATTCTTTTGTATTTGTGGGCATATATTAATCTTTATTTTTGACATCTTTTGGATTGCCAAACAGTTTATAACTCCAATTTATTGCTCTCATTATATTTTCATCGGAAAATATAGGTCGTGTAAGTTTGTCTTTCCAAGCAGGACTTGTTTTGATAATTTCTTTAACTTCTTGCAAGGCTACCGTTTTTTTTGCCTCTGTAAGTTCAACCATAGCCATATCCACAGTGGTCAGCAGTTCCAATTCGTTTTTTCTGTTTGGAATATAACGAAATCGTTCCATCCATTCAAGAGGTTCATCACCATACCACTCCATAAAATACTTGACTGCTTCTTGTGCGTTTACATCTGCAACGAAACCTTTGTAACCTCCTGTGTGTTCTCGAATATATTTCTTTTTCAACGCAATAGGTCGCGCTGTTCGATATTTCAAAATGGGATTATAAGGACCAGCGGCAAATTTGCCATATTTTTCTGCAATACCTTCAATATGTCGATGCAGCAAGTAAGGAAATTTTTGACAGTCGAAAGCGGTAAAAGGATGTTCATCTGTTCCAAAAGAGTTTACAAGCGCTGTAAGGATTACTGCGTCATCATAGCCTTTACTGTGTTTTGGAGTAAGTTTAATTGTTTTAGCCAGTTGACTGTCAGCTTTATTCTCTTGTATTGCAAGATTACGAATATCGACTTTGCCTGTTACCACATCTGAAATTAGTCGGGTGCGATATTCTCCCAAAAGCAAAATTTCACGCTCAATTTTTGCAATTGACAAATCAATTTTTGCAGTTATGTTATCAAGATACGCTACGATTTTTTGCTGTTCGGCAAGCGAGGGAATGACAACTTCAATTTCATAAACATCATTTCTGTTAAGACCCGGCTTTATTCCCTTTGACAAATCAGGCAAGTTTAAAGTCAATAATAAATAGAATAAGTAGTCAATATCATATTTATTTTCATCAAATACAGTATAATAAGTAACGTCCAAGGGCCAGAAATATTCAACACATTTTTGTATTGCGCCAGCTGAACCTTTTCGCCCTATAATAAGACTTGGTTTGTCAATATAATAATAATCAGTTCTATCAATAATGCCATTAGCGCCATAAACAGGATATTTCCCATTTATGCTTCTTTGAGTGTCTGATAATGATTTTCCATATTCTAATCGAAATACTTTTTTAAATTTAATTGTAAGTTTTTCTTTTAATTCTTCATTCTTAATTTTCAATTCCTCATTTATCATCACCTGCTTTTGTTCTTTAAGCAGTTCAATTTGTTTTCTCTTTGCATCGGTAA